>DATEQL010000522.1:0-5496 GCA_035272665.1 Allostellaceae bacterium | reverse complement strand
GGCGACCGTAACGACCCTGCCCCAGGCCTTCGCTGACAACTACTGGACCTTCACCGCCCAGCGCTTCGCCGTCGGGCTATTCATTGGCGGCATCCTGCCGACAGCCAATGCGCTGGTCGGGCGCCTCGTCCCGCGCGCCGAACGCGGCACGGTCTACGGCATTACCGCATCGGCGATGTTTCTCGGCAACTCGATGGGTCCGCTGACCGGCGGCGCAGTGGCTGCGGCCTTCGGCCTGCGCTGGGTGTTTCTGGTCACCGCCGGGGTGTTGCTCGTAAACCTGTTGTGGGTCTATTACGCGGTGGACGATAAACAGGTGCCAACGCAGCGTAACACAGGCTGACCAGACTGACCTTAAACGTCAGATAAACCTTGGATTTCTGACGCAAAGGCGTATTTTAAGGCTTACCCGGGCTAAGCCGGTTGCGCCGGCTTTCTGTTAGCCCTGTGTTAGCCCAAGCATTGAGGGGGGCCATGCCCACAAAAGCCGAACCGATCCGCGAGGATTTGACCGACCGGTGAGGATGGATGCAGGGGCGGGGTGGCGCGTGCCACCCCGCCCCCGGCTCGGGCCGAGACTGACGGCAGGCCGTCAGTTGTATGTGAAGAACGTCGGCACCGGGATCGAGTTGTTGGACGGACGCACGGTGTACGTACGTATCCCGGCCGGCGCTCCGCCCGTCGGGCCTTCCGAGGTCTGAATGAGCCCCAATAGCGTACGGAACCCGCTGGGCTGGTTAAGGGGGCTGGAGTTGACTGCCTGGCCAGACACGACCACGCCGTTCGGAGTCCCCATGGACGTATTAGTCAGGTTTGGGTCTAAGGCGGTCAGCTGGATCTGCTCCCAACAGTCGAATGACGCGGCGACGTCGTCTAACACGACCTCGTTTTGGTTGTAGAAGTCGAGAAGGACGGTGGTCGTGTCGTTTGGCAGGTTCGATCGCACGTCCAGGGTCAGCAGGATCAGAGCCGTGTCGGCGAACGGACCCGGCGGGCTGTCCTGATTATACCGGACATCGCCATAGAACTGCCCGGTAACCATCTGGTAATCGTTGGGCTGACCGTCGAACGGGAGGGTCGCGGAACCCGTAATTGGATCCGTGCCGGTGTTGATTAACGGTCCTGTGTCTCCCGGGTTGGGCGTATTAGTATTCGGGGCCGCCTGAATCGCGAGCGCCGAGTAGGACTGCAGGTCGTTGTTGGTGCCACTGCCCAAGTTGTTCCGCTGCACCGCATCGCCGATCAGCACATTGTTCGCGAGCGGCTGTAACAGAGCATTGACCACATAGGCGATCGCATACCCTCTTGCGCACGGGGCCTGCGGAGCGGGTGAGACTGAGTTAAGCGCCCCGACCCCGGTGATTCGACCGTTTGCCGTGATTGGCGTGCCGCTAAGTCCATTCGGGTTGAACACGACTTTGCCGTAGGTCGACACAAAGACCTCGAAACTGTTCTCCTGGCAGACGCTGTTCTGTTGGCCGACAGTGGCCCCGGGGCACACCCAGTGTACCTCGACCTCGTAGTTCACCGGGGTGCAGGTTTGCGGTGATGTCGTCGCGCCGGTGAACGTCGGTGGGGTTGGCGCCGGGCACACCGCGGCGATCTCGATCTGGGTGTTGGGTTCTATCGCGCCGTTGTCGAGCGTGGCCGTCCCTTGAGCAAATCTCGGGAAGACGAGCACGCTTCCCGGTTCCGCGGTGTCGGCCAAACCCACCGGATCCGTGGCGACGCACGACGCGCAGCCCGCGGGCCCTCCCAACTGCGCATGCGCCGGCATGGCGATCGCAACAAGCGGTGCCAGCGGCAGCATCGTGCGTAGACATCCTCTCCACCATTCATGACCATGCATCGTCGTATCCTGATATGTGGTACCAAAAAGGTTGAGCGATTTCAGTAAGTTATGAAACCACTTGAGTGTAGTATAAGCGTAAGAGTTGCGAAACACAAGTAAAACATGTCGTTTTTGATAAAAAGTATATCAAATATATATACATATCAATTGACTATACAGAGGCGACAAGCGTTGTCGTCTCTGTGCTCACTGGCGTGCCCAAGCGCTGAGATACATACACTCCCACAATCTCGGTAAGGTAGGCCCCTGGCACGCTGTCGTCATCGCCCCTATCGTGCAGGCGATGACGACGAGAGACGCGGGAGAGGGGGCTTTCGTTACTCCCCGGGCGGGCTTTTTAGCACTGGGTTAGCCCTGGCATGCGCCCGCCTCTAAATTGTTGGTACAGAGGGCTTAACCGCTTCGGGTCTGTTACCGGATGCCCGAACGCGTCGACCGCGCGAACTGAAGACGCGTATTTGTCCGGTTACTCGGCCGCGCGCGCCGCCACTGGCGCGAGATGCCGGCGCAGCGCCGCGAGCAGCGCGTCGGCCTCGGCCTCGGTCGTATCGAAACGGCAGACGAAACGGGCGAGGCCGCGGCTGCGGCGGTAGAACTGGAAGCCGTCCGCTTCCAGTGCGTCCATTGTTGTGCTGGGCAGTTCGAGAAAGATCTCGTTTGCCTCGACCGGCGCCAATAGGCGGGCGCCGGGAACGTCGTGCAGCCCGGCGGCAATACGCGCCGCAACGGCATTCGAGGCGCGGGCCAGGTCGAGCCAAAGGCCATTCTCGAGATAGGCGATCAGCTGGGCCGAGGCAAAGCGCATCTTCGACCAGACCTGGCCGGCGCGGCGCAGCTGCACGGCGACGATTTCGGCAATGTCGGGCGCGAAGACGACGATCGAATCGCACAGCGCACCGCCGTTCTTGGTCGCGCCGAACGACATGATGTCGATGCCCGCGCGCCAAGTCGCCTCTGCCGGGGCGCAGCCGAGCCGTGCCAGCGCATTGGCGAAACGCGCCCCGTCCATATGGAGCTTGAGGCCGCGCGCTCTAGCCACCTCGACGACGGCGCGGATCTGATCGAGCGTGTAGACCCCGCCGAGATCGGTCGCCTGGGTCAGATTGACTGCACTGGGCTGGCCGCGATGAATTTGCCCCGGCGCGATCCCGGCCAATGCCTCGGCGAGGCGGTCGGCGCTGATCCGGCCGTGCTCGCCGCCGATTGCAGCGAGCTTGATGCCGCCGCCGAAGAAGCCGGTGGCATTGGCCTCGGCGGTATTGATGTGCGCCACCTCGCTGCAATAGACGATCCCCCAGGACGGCCCGAGCGAGGCCAATGACAGAGCGTTGGCCGCAGTCCCGGTAGCGACCGGAAAGACCCGCACCGCGGTCTCGAACAGCTCGGAGAAGCGGCGTTGCAACGTCGCCGTCCACTCGTCCGCGCCGTAACCCAAGGCGGTGTCATGGTTCGCCCGGATCAGCGCCTCGAGGATCTCCGGCGCGGCGCGGCCGGTGTTGTCGCTACGATAGTCGATCATCGCCCGTCCCTCGCATAGGGCTGTCCGGTTTAGGGATTCAATTATGCATTTATTAAGTTACTCCGTCATCACTGGGCTTGACCCGGTGATCCACGCCCTCTTTTCTTCTGATGGAGGCAACGTCGGTCACGTGGATGGCCGGATCAAGTCCGGCCATGACGGGTGCGCCTTGTGCCTCCCAGTGATTCTATTCCCGTGCGCTCAATGACGGTGTTCCTTTCCCGCTCCGCCATGCATCGGAGCGGGGGCGGAGTGAGCTACCCGGAGCAGGATCGTGTGGCGCGCCGGGGCGGCCTCGGCATAGGCCGGCGCCCGCAGGTGAGCGCCGCGAAGCCGAGAGACCGGGCCGTGGTCACGCGGATGCGCAAAGGCGGCCTGGAGCATTTTGGCGCGGCTCGCGCTGCGGGCGACGAGGGCGGCGATGTGATTCGTCCACGCGCGGCTGGGCTGCTTGATGACGACTGCAGCGACGGCCGTTCGTTGTGTCGCCGGGTCAATCTGCGGCGAGCCCATCAGCACTGGAGCATTCTGCAGCCGCTGTTCGGGCAGGCTGAGCAATGCGGGCGTCACCGCGCCCCCATTGACGAAGACCGGGCGCGGCACTACGCTGGCAAATTGGCGGTTGGCGAAATGTCCGTCGAAGACCTCGAGCGGCAGCTCCCCACTTGCGTCCATTTGGATCGCCCCGACATCCGCGACATTGCCGAGATTCGCGTTGCGGACGTAATCCAGATCGCGGGTGTAGCTTGGCCAATAGACCTCGCCCGGGGCGAGCGGGAACCAGGCGATGGCCGGTCCGGCAATGTCGGCGACGCTGAGCCCGACGCGGGCGGTTCCGAGAAAGGCAACGACGGCTGGGACATAGACGGGGTGCGTGATAAAGCTGCCCGGAACCCAGGCCCAGTGCTCGCCGATAAAAGCCCAGCGGCCGTAATGGAACGGGGCAAATCCCCAGGGCTGATCGTCGATCCAGGTCCAGCCCCAAGGCGCGATCCAACGCCAATGGCCGTCACGAAAGGGTGCCCAATCTGCGGGCACCCCGTTCGGGACCCAGAGGGTGCCGTATTCGGCGTTGCTGTCCCAGCCTCCCGCGGCGTCGAGCTCGGCAAAGCCGGTCATCGATGGCGAAATGTAATAGGGTGTCGTGAGACGCGTCTCGTCGAAATCGCGCGACTCGCACCACTCGACAAAATCGTCTCGCGCGGCCGGCTCGATCGCGGCAGTCGCTGGGGGATCGGCGAGCAGCGCCATATCGCCGGACTTGACGGCGACGTCCGCGGCATCGCCGTCGATAAGTCGCGCGGCGCCTTCGAAGACCGCGATCCGTGGCCGCCCGGCATCGATGTCGTAATGGCCGGGCTGCACGAGCGCGACGCCTTGTCGCGCAACGTCGACCTCGACGCTTTCGCTGGCGCCGAGTTGGGTCAGAGCGAGACCGATCCTTCCCCTCGCTACGGTGACCCGCATGACCTGGTCGTTCAGCTTGGAGATTGCGATCTCGGTGTCGGCGGAGAGATCGATCGTGTCGGCGCCGATCTCAAACTCCGCGCGGGCTTGCGCGCCGGTGCGCAACGAATCACCGGCCGACAGAGGAAGGTTCACGACGGCGTCCCCCTCCCCGTTCGAAGCATGAACGCTGACATTTCCCGAGACCAGGCTCAACCGCCCGACGCGGCCGGGTGGCGCCGCGGGCGCCGCAGCGGCCGGCGAGGCTTCCTGGATTTGCAGCTCGGCCGAAGTCCCCGGCTCCTGGGCGAGCACGGGGGCAGCGAGAGAGGTGACTATGAGACCGAACAAAAAGAATCGCATGGCTTCATCCCCCCCCCCGGTGCCCATCTGAAGTGACACTAGCAGATCGTGGTCAACGATAATGCAAAAACTGAGAAAATCTTTATTTTTGCGCGTAATTGACCAGGTGCTGACCCTTGCCGATCGCCTCTTGATTTAGAAGTCGGATTCCAGAGGTCTCGTCGATACAATAGCGTTGCTGGGGGCTGCCGGATTATGACCGAGCGACTACCGGAAGACATTGCGATTGTCGTGCTCGGCCCTGCCGGTGCGGAGCTCGGCCGGCGGCTGTGCACGGCGCTACCCGGCGCACGGCTGCACGGGCCGCGCGCACACC
>DATEQL010000521.1:0-5458 GCA_035272665.1 Allostellaceae bacterium | reverse complement strand
TGGCTCGGGCACCGCCGAGTTCCTGATTTGTCGCCGCTGCGGTGTGTACATTAGCGCCGTCTGCGAGACCGCGGCCGGGACCCGCGCCGTCATCAACACCAATTCCCTCGATGACCGGGTCGCATTCACCCGGCAGGCCGCCCCCGTCGATCACGACGGTGAAACAACCGAAGACCGGCTCTCCCGGCGCGCCGCCAATTGGACGCCCGCGACCATCCACCGCTGAGAAGCGGGAGCAGGTCAGACGCTCGTGACGCCGCCTTCGCCCGCCGAGCCTCAGCCCTCTCTGACGCCTGGCGTTATCGAGGTTGTCCAGCCGTGTCGGCGACGATCGCCGGGGTGATTACGCGTGACGTCACGCGTCACCACCGGCTGATCGTGCTATCGAACATTTCGTACAGAGCAGCCCGGATTTCGCTTCGGTCGGGGCGTCGCTCGGCATCGATCAACCCGCGCCGGATCAAAGCGTCGATTTCGTGCTCGAACACCTCAACCCGGATGACGGCGGCGATGCCGCGCTTGCGGCGGTCGCGGCGGCGAGCTTGACGTGCTGCGGCAAGTGCTCGCAGACGCTGCACATCCTTAGTTGCCGCTCCCAGGTGTCCTTCCGGGAGCTACCTAAGGTGTTGCAGATCGCGATTGACGGCACTTGGGGTGTTTCCCATCCCCGCCTCATCTGGGCAGGCGGCAGATTACATGTATAGCGCTCTGGTATCTGCACCACTACGGCACCGCGTCGGCGGCGCTCCCGGCTCCGTCGCTTCTGCTCGGCTTTCGGGGGGACACCAGATAGACACCAGAGAGACACCACTAGAACTCGCTGGTTCACCACTGTAACCCATTGATTCACCACGTTCACCAGAAACACCACCTGATTCTTCCGAGGCAGTGCTGAAGCATGCGCGCGTAGTGCCAAACCGCTTCCAATGACCCAAACCAGATATTCCGTCGCCCAACCGCTGTGTGGCCGACTTTCTCGATTTTCTCACCCACCGTTTCGGGCTCGGCGTCTGAGCGCGCGGTGCCGGCGGACTACTCCACTATGTCGGCCTTTGTGGTGTTGATGAAGCCCAACACCTCGGTGCGCTCCGCGGCAGGGACCTCGAAAGTGTCGAGGGTGGTTTCGAGATGGCCAATAAAGCGCTGCCAGTCGCTCTCGCTGATGCCCATCCCGCGATGCGAGGTCTTCATGTCGCGGCCGACGTAATAGAGCGGGCCGCCGGAGCACGCGCACAGGAAATCGACCAGCAATTGCTTTTCGCGGCGTATGCTGTCCTGCGCCCGGTTCTGCCAGAACCGGGCCAGCTGAGCATCCCCCATCAGCCGCGGCAATAGATCGTCGCAAACAGCGGCGATCGCGTCATATCCGCCGAGGCGCTTATAGAGCGTATCCGGCATTCTCCCCTCCATTGATCGACGTATTGCTCAACCCAGGACCGCGACTGGGTCACCCGGCCGCATGATGCCCTCAGCCAGAACGGCACCATAAACGCCGGCAGTGCCATCGTGGCCTTGCGCGACCTTGCGCAGGATCGCGGGGTTTGGCGTCGCCGTATCCGGGTCCAGCGTGATCATCTGGCAACGCGGGTCCCGCTCGAGAATAGAGACCACGACCTTGGATCCGATCTGCACCCTACGGCCGACCAGCCCGTTTTCCGAGAAACCGTTGGTGGCCTCGAGATCCAGGTACACGTTCGCGCGGAAGCGCCGCTTGTCGAGGACGGCTCCCACCTCTTCGCCAAGCTGTCGCGCCGTCTGCAGTGAAAAGAGCGAAATCGGCCGGCAGTCCGTCATCGACCGCTCCGAGCGCAGCAGGGTCAGCGAATGGCCGTCACCATTCCCCTTGGCCAACTGGCGCGACAGCACTGGATCATCGATCGCCAGCACCTCACCCGACGGCGTCTCGACATCCAGCGCGAGGTCGGCCGGGTCGGCACCGATGTGGTTGAGGATGGGAGAGAGGGCCTCGGCTTCCGCCAGGTTGGGGGGCAAGGCCGCCCTTTCCGGGTGGCGAAAGCGCGGGCGGTAGAGCAGCGTCTCGTGCCTTTCCCGCCCGGTGAAATAAGGAAATCCCACGGGCGCCGCCGAGCTCTTAAAAGCGTAGAGCCGATCGCCGTACACCCCTGAGAAGCCGGCGAAGATCTCGACCATCGCCTCGCCGCGCATGCTCTTCACAGGGTAGCGCCAGACGCTTTCCACCTGGCCAATGATGCCCATAGCAGCCCGCCTCCCTTTATTGGATTTGGTGTGCACGTTATCAGGATATTGCCCTCAGCGCCATCGGCGTCTAACGCGGCGGGCCAAGGCTTATCGCACCATTCAGGTTTCGTTCACCTTCGCCGGTGATTGGGGTTCAGTGAGAGAGCCCAGTAACGCCATCGGGAGCTGCTGGAACATGACGAGGTGCCGGACTCGTCTCGGGCTGGCCTGCGAGGGCTCGATTTGGCCGGGTTCGATCTTTCCCGGGCGGATCTTGGGGGCGCCGACCTCCGGGGAACGAAGCTCTGCGATGCAGATCTGTCAGGCGCCCGTCTGGAGGGTGCGAACTTCTTCAAAGCGGAACTCGATGGCGCCGATCTTACCGGGGCGTTTTTGGATGGAGCTCAGTTTCTGAATTGCGCCCAACTCATCGTTACTCGGAACTGGCAATCGGCCCACCGGGATGAGATGCTTGCCTGTGGCGCGGCTATTCCCGACAGGGTGCCTTCGGAATAATAGATGTATCTGTTCTCGGGACGCTAATGCTACCCGGCACCGCAGGTCACCAAGTTACCAAGGCAGCACCCGGCGGAACAAGAGGACGGCAATGGCCAAGACACGCGGAACCGGATTGCTGATGGTTTGGACCGACATCGATAGCGAGTTCGAGCCCGAGTTCAATCGCTGGTATGACGAGGAGCACATCGCGCGGTTGCTCGAAGTGCCGGGCTTTCTCAGTGCCGGCCGATATGTCGCGCTGAGGGGGGGACCCAAGTACCTCGCGATGTACGAGATCGAGGACCACAATGTGTTGCGCAGTGCGGCCTACCTCGACACTGTCAAATATCAGCCCTCGCCGCAGCTAGCGAAGACCGGGACAAGCCGCATTGGGCGCAACTTCTTACGCAACGCGTATAGGCAGATCTTCCCGGTGCACACTCAGCCAATCGAGCAGACAGTGGCGATGGCTCCGTTCCTCCAGATGGGACGGATCGACATCTCTGCCGCAATGGAGGAGGAGTTCAACGCCTGGTACAACACGGCTTATATCCCGGGTTATTTGGCGGTCCCGGGCTGCCTCGGCGCCCGCCGCTATGCTGCCGTCGAAGGCCAGCCGAAATATCTGACCGTCTACGAGTTCGAACATGCCCGGGTTTCTGAGAGCGAGGCCTGGAACCGGGCAAGAGCAAGCAATCCGTGGACGAGGCGGGTGCAGCCGAATTTGCGGCACGACGAGGGGTCGCCCGGAGTTTACCAGCGCATCAATCCAAAATAGGTGGTCGCGACCCGCTTTGTTGCGGAAAGCGAAAAGGCAAGCGGCAGCCAAGGCCTGTCGGGCCAGCGATACAAGCCGGGGCTATCCTCGATCAAGCTAGGCGGCCATCACTCGGCGGGGCACGCCCGGCCTCGCGACGTCGAGCGGGGGGTCGGTGGATGTGGTGGCTCAGGTGGACCTCGTCTCAGCTGCTCCCTATGAAGTGTCACGGACGACGAATCCCCTGACAGTTTCTATGCATTGATGAGTAACAGATCCACTACATCCACTTGATCCACCTGCTCTGTCGGTAACGGTGTGCGATAAAGGAAGCGGTGCGGTCGAAATACGGAGGAGGAGAAGATGGTCGAGATCCGCAAGATCATCACGATGCGCGAGGTGGTTCTCTCTGAACTCGGCGTCGCCGCGCCGCGACCGATCGTACGTGCGCTGGGCATGGCGGTGATCCGCAACCCCTTCGCTGGCCGCTTTGTCGATGATCTCCGCCCGCTGTTCGAGGCAGGAGCGATGCTCGGCGAGAGGCTCATGCCGGAGCTCGTCAAGCTGCTCGACGGACCAGCCGTCTCCTATGGCAAGGGCGCGCTCGTCGGCGTCGAAGGGGAGATGGAGCACGGCGGCGCCTGCGTCCACCCGATGCTCGGAAGGCCGATGCGGACCGCGATTGGCGGTGGCAAGGCGGTGATCTCCTCGAACGTGAAAGTCGCCGCAGCCGGCGCGAGCCTCGATGTGCCGCTCGGCCACAAAGACGACTCCTGGTCGTTCCCACACTTCGACACGATAACCGTGTCGGTGGCCGACGCCCCACGTCCGAACGAGATCCTCGTCGTCATGGCTATCGCTGACGGTGGACGGCTTCAGAACCGATGCGGGAGCGAGCCTATCCGATGAATGCTCGTGGGAGGTGGGTGCTTCGGCGCACCAAGCGCGTCCCAAGGTAAGCGGAGGTGCTGTGGGCCGCCAGCAGCAGGGTCGTCTGATTAGCGGCGCGTTGGCATAAGTACGGCGTGTGCGGGCAGCGCCAGTTTCCCCAGGCCACTTAGCTGATGCAGTTGACGATGATAGGGAGGCGGGCATGACCGACGTCGAGACGGTGGTTCAGCGCTATTACGGAGATCGGCCGGTACTACAGCGGATCTCCGATGCGCTCCGAGCCGCAGGAGTTGATCCCGAGAGGCCCAGCCATCGCGATCTATGGCCGTTCGACCAGCTGCACAGCCGCGGTATCGTGGCAACGCGCGAGCATGCAGAACGCGCAGGCATACAGGCCGGCATGCACGTGCTCGATCTCGGTTGCGGCCTCGGTGGCGCGTCGCGTTATCTGGCGGCCGAATGCGGTTGCCGGATGGCGGCGATCGACCTCACCCCCAACTTCGTCGAAGCGGCACGCATCCTGACTGCGCGCTGCGGGCTCGCCGTGCGGATTGAGTTTCGACAGGCGAACGCCCTCGCCTTGCCGTTCGAAGACAGCTCTTTCGATCACGTCTGGTCGTATGCCGTCACCATGAACATCGCCGACAAGGAGGGGCTGGGGCGGGAGGTCGCGCGAGTGCTGAAACCGGGCGGGCGCTTCTCATGCAACGAGATTGCGCGAGGATCGGGCGGAGGTCCGGTCTTCCCCCTGCTTTGGGCGGATAACGAGGTGTCGAGCTTCCTAGTGAGCCCGGCGGAAATGCGCGCCGCTCTTGAAGCGGGCGGCCTGTCCGTACTCGAGCAGGCCGATCTCACCACAACTCGGCTCGGTGAGACTGGGCGGCAGCCGGTGATAGAACGCGACGACTTCGCCCTGCGCCTGCACAATCTTCAAGGCTGCCTGGCCGACGGGCGTCTGGCCGCACAGTTTATTGCCTCCTCGCTATCTGGTGTGGGTGGGGCACGCGTAGGTTGGGCGGTCCGGCGCGAGCCCGGCAGTGCAGGGATGGAACTACATCACACATCGGCGCGGCGCTGAGGGCATAGAAAAGGTCTGGCACCCGAAGGCAACCG
>DATEQL010000520.1:0-2361 GCA_035272665.1 Allostellaceae bacterium | reverse complement strand
CAAGTCGCGCAGATCGAGGCTCCCGCGCTCGACCCCGTCATACTGGGTAAAGACCGAATCCCGCAGCGCGGCATCGACGCAATAGGCCTCGAGTGCCGGATCGTCCTTCAAATAGACCGCCTTGGCGTTGCCGCGTTGCAGGCGGTAGAGCGGCGGCTGAGCGATGTAGAGAAACCCCTTGTCGATCAGGCTCGCCATCTGGCGGAAAAAGAAGGTCAACAAGAGCGTGCGAATGTGGCTGCCGTCGACATCGGCATCGGTCATGATGATGATGCGATGGTAACGCGCCTTTACGGGGTCGAAATCCTCGGGGCCGATCCCGGTGCCGAGTGCGGCGATCAATGTGCCGATCTCGGCCGAGCTCAGCATCTTGTCGAACCGCGCGCGTTCGACATTAAGGATCTTGCCCTTCAGCGGCAAGATTGCCTGGAAGCGCCGGTCGCGGCCCTGCTTGGCCGAGCCACCGGCGCTGTCGCCCTCGACGATGAACAATTCGCTCTTCGCCGGGTCGCGTTCCTGGCAGTCAGCGAGCTTGCCCGGCAGATTGGCGATGTCGAGCGCACCCTTGCGCCGGGTCAGGTCGCGGGCCTTGCGCGCCGCCTCGCGCGCCGCCGCCGCCTCGACGACCTTCGCGACCACCTTTTTAGCGTCGGCCGGGTGCTCCTCGAACCATTGCGTCAGCTTGTCGGCGACGATGCCCTCGATCGCCGGGCGCACTTCGGAGGAGACGAGCTTCTCCTTGGTCTGCGAGGAAAATTTAGGGTCTGGGACCTTGACCGAGAGAATGCAGGTCAACCCTTCCCGCATATCCTCCCCGGTCAGTGTCACCTTCTCCTTCTTGGCAATCCCGCTGTCATTCGCATAGGCGTTGACGGTGCGGGTCAATGCCGCGCGGAAGCCCGCGAGGTGGGTGCCGCCATCCCTCTGCGGGATGGTGTTGGTAAAACACAGCATCGTCTCGTGATAGCTGTCGGTCCACTCCATCGCGATTTCGAGCAGGATGCCGTCGCGTTCGCCGCGGATCACGATCGGCGGCGCATGCAATGCCTGCTTTGAGCGATCGAGATAGCGCGCAAAGGCTTCGAGCCCGCCCTCGAAGTGAAGCGTGAGACTCTTCGGCTCGACCCCGCGCAGATCGTTCAGCACCAGGGTCACGCCGCTGTTCAGAAAAGCGAGTTCACGGAGCCGATGCTCGAGCGTGGTCAAGTCGAACTCGGTGTTGCTGAAGGTTTGGGGGCTCGGCAGAAAGGTGATCTCGGTGCCGGTGACCGAGCCATCCCGGTTCGAACCCGTCGGCCACGGTGGGGCCGGCCCGACCTCGGCGAGCGGCGCTTCAGGCGCGCCGTCGCGGAAACGCATGAACCATTCCAACCCGCCGCGGAAGATACGCATGTCGAGCCGGGCGGAGAGACCGTTGACGACCGACACGCCGACACCGTGCAGCCCTCCGGACACCTTGTAGGCGTTCTGATTGAATTTGCCGCCAGCGTGGAGGTGGGTCATGATGACCTCAGCGGCAGACACCCCCTCCTCGTCGTGAATACCAACCGGAATGCCGCGGCCATTGTCGTTGACGGTGCACGAGCCGTCGGCGTTCAGTGTGACGGTTACCGTATCGCAATAACCCGCGAGGGCTTCGTCGATCGCATTGTCGACGACCTCGTAGATCATGTGATGCAGGCCGGAGCCGTCATCGGTGTCGCCGATATACATCCCGGGCCGCTTGCGCACAGCGTCGAGGCCGCGCAACACCTCGATCGATTGCTCGTTGTAGATCGCATCCTCGCCATTTGGGCCGCCATGGCCATCAGGCGCGCCGGTGACATTGCCAGGCAGCACATTGACGCTGGTGAGCCGGCCCGCGGCAGGGTCGCGCGGGCTTAGGGGATCGGATGCGGATATGTTCGCCATGCCGTTGGTGTTCGAACTTTCTCGGGTCAGAACGAAGTCGGGGATAGGGTTGCGTCCCTCACCGACAAAAACTGGGCGTGGGATCGCAGTGGCGCGAACAGCGCGGCGTCGGTGCCGGTAAGCCAAGCTTGGCTGTCAAGCCGGCCCAGCGCCTCGAACAACGCCGCGCGCCGGGTTGTATCGAGATGGGCGGCGATCTCGTCGAGCAGCAGCAGGGGGGGCTCGCCTCGAATCGCCCTTTGCAGAGAGGCGTGCGCCAGCAGGATTGCGATCAACAACGCCTTCTGCTCGCCGGTCGAGGCAAATTCAGCCGCGATTCCCTTCTCCGCCAGACTGACCGCGAGATCGGAGCGGTGCGGACCGATCATGGCGCCGCCAGCTTGCGCATCGCTTTGCCGATTGGCGGCGAGCGCCGAGGCAAGCTCGGCTTCGGCGGCCAACGCCGGCATT
>DATEQL010000519.1:0-7313 GCA_035272665.1 Allostellaceae bacterium | reverse complement strand
GTTCAAACCCGAAAGGGGGTTTGGATTTGTCGAGCTGTCGGACGGCTCGGGGGATGCGTTCCTTCACGCCACCGTGCTCGAACGTAACGGGATCGCGGCGGTGCAGCCGGGCGAAACGCTCGAAGTCAGAGTGGCGCCCGGACAGAAGGGACCGCAGGTCACCGAAGTTATCAGCGTCGACAGCAGCACCGCCGCGCCGGCGACGGCGCGGCGGTCGACCTACCCGGCTGCCAACCGGCCGCCATCCGAGACCTCCTCTGTCGAAGAGGTCGGAACGGTCAAATGGTTCAACGCTCAGAAGGGCTTCGGCTTCATCGTGCGCGAGGGCGGTGGCAAGGATGCTTTTGTGCACGCCTCGGTGCTCGAACGGTCCGGGGTCGGCACTCTCAGCGAAGGCCAGAGGGTCGTGATCGACATCGCCGAGGGCCGCAAGGGGCCCGAGGCCGTCAGGGTTCGCCTCGCCTAGGCAAAGCGCGCCACCCTCGCCCACCCATCCCCATAGGGTGGGTGGGGTTCAGGCGGCGTCTCTGTCGAGCAACTCGATATGGACGTTCTGCGGGCCGCGCAGAAAGGCGATCCGCACCCCGGGCCTGATCGTCTTAGGCTCCACCGTAAACTCGGCACCCTTCTTTTTGAGCTCGGCGACGACATCGTCGATCCCGTTGACCCGCAGCCCGATATGTTCGAGCCCTAGATAGGGCGGTTGCGGCGGGGCCGCGACCGCCTGCTCCGGCGGAACCTGCGCGATGAACACTGCGACCCCGCCGAGATTGAGGTCGAGACGCGGCCTCCCGTCCGATTGCACCGAGCGGACGATCTCGGCGCCGAACATCTCTGCGTACCAGCGGGCGGTTGCCTCCGCATCGGGACTGCGCAGATGGATGTGGTCGTAGGTGAAGGTGGCCATGCGTCTCTCCCTTTTTTTCGATCGCGCGACAACACTGTAAGCCGGGGCCGACACCTATTACCAGCGCGATCAGGCGCCGCGGATGCTTGGACGACGCCTCTCGCGCCAGGCGGTATGGCTTTCCCTGGCGTCTTCGGTCAGCGACAAGGCCATGAACCGATAGAGATCGATATAAGCGGCATCGGCAACGTTCGGCATATCGAGTCCCCGGTTCAATGATTCCTTGGCCAGCCGTGAAGCGAGCGGCGGGAGCTCGGCCAGCCGCTCGGCGATCGCTGTCGTCTGCGCGATCAGCTCGGCATGGGGTACCAACCACTGGGCGAGACCGAAGCAGAACGCCTCCTCGGCTTTCATCGGGTATCCCATCGCGACCTTCATCGCCTGGCCTTTGCCGATCCAGCGCGCGAGGCGGACGATACCGCCGTGGTTCGGCAGTATCCCCAAGGCGACCTGGGGCAGACGCCACTCCGCACGATCGGAAGCGATAATCAGATCGCAGCAATAAGTGACGATGCAGCCGATACCGACCGCATACCCGTTGACTGCAGCTATGACCGGCTTGGGAAACTCGCTCAGCACTTGGCCCGCCGAGCGATGCCGCTGCGGCAAGCCCTCGATGAATTCGGCGATCGAGCCCTCTCTATGGGTCCGCGGGTTCTTGAGATTGGCGCCGGCCGAGAACGCGCCGCCTGCCTCGTCGCCGGTCAGCACGGCGACCCTGATCTCGGGATCCGAGGCCATCTCGTCGCAATGCCGAGTGATCTCGTCGTTGAAATCTTCGCCCCAGGCGTTGCGCGCCTCGGGACGACTCAGGGTTAGCCAGCCGACATGGTTCCGTTTCTCGTAGAGGACCGGCATTCGCAAGCTCCTTTGATCGAAACCGCCATCGCCGGCGATCTTGCCCTCGCAACGCGCATGATTGCATCCACAATCCGTCGGGTGTCGCAGGTGGTCCGAAGTTGGTAGGTTGCCCCCTCGATGAGCGCGAGCCGGTTTCCCGACAGCATCGAAAACCGATCTTCCTGGGTGGCGGCGGCGATTACGACCGCCATTCTGTCGATCTCCTACGGCGCGCCTCTGCTCGTCGTTGTCGGCCTCAAGCCGATCACCGCGTCTCTCGGCACCACCCGGTCGGTCGTCGCCCTCGCCGGCGCCCTGGTCTGGGTCGGGACCGGGATGGGCGGCATCGTCATGGGCTGGGTGGCCGACCGGATCGGCGTGAGGCCGACGGTGGCTTTTGGCGCCCTGATGGCGGCTCTAGGCTTAGCTGTCTCGACGACCGGTCAGGTCTGGGCACTCTTTTTCGGACACGCCATTCTGATCGGTCTATTGGGCAACAGCGCGCACCTGCCGCCGCTGGTGGTCTATATCAGCCGTTGGTTCGACCGACGGCGCGGCACTGCGGTCGCCCTGATCTGGTCAGGGCAATACATCGCCGGTTTGCTGTGGCCGACCGTTTTCGAACGCGCGATGACGCAATTCGGCTGGCAGGCGACGATGCGGGGCTATGCCGTGGTGGTCGCCGCGGCAATCGTGCCGATGGCTCTCCTTCTGCGGCCACCGCCCCAGCCGGGCCGAGCCGCCGCCGCGGTGGGTGCGGGAATGCGGCACCCAGGAAGGGCGTTGGGCCTGCCGGCGAACCTCGTTCAGACGCTGCTGTCTGCGGCAGGATTTCTGTGCTGCGTGCCGATGGCGATGCCGGCCGGGCATCTCGTCGCATTTTGCAGCGATCTCGGAATCCCGGCGGCGCACGGGGCGGCGATGCTGTCGGTGCTGCTCGGTAGCGCCTTGGTCAGCCGGTTGTTCTGGGGGTGGCTGGCGGACCGGATCGGCGGGCTCAGCACTGTGCTCGCCAGCTCGGCGTGCCAGGCCCTGGCGATTGCGGCCTTTACCGCGACCCAAGACGAAGCCGGGCTGTTCGCCGTCTCGGCTGCATATGGGCTCGGCTTTAGCGGGATCATCCCGGCCTATGTGCTGGCGGTTCGGGAGCTGTTCCCTTCCGCCGAGGCGTCGTGGCGGGTGCCGACCCTGCTGTTCATCAGCATGTCCGGCATGGCTTTCGGCGGTTGGTTTGCCGGTGCGCTATACGACCACTTCGGTTTTTATGCCCCGGCCTTCACGGCGGGAGCCCTTTTCAACCTAGCGAACCTGGCCATTGTCGGGTTTCTCGTCACCCGGCAGGTGCGGGAGCCGCGCTTTCCGGCGGTGCTCCCGGCATAACCGCCATCAGGCCGCCACTTTAACGAGCTTGTGGATCACTCGCAGGCGCTTTGGCGGCGGGTCTTTCGAGAACCTCCCCCAGCTGCGGCCGGAAAGCTCGCCGACGTAGATGTTGCCGTGCCCGTCGACGGCCATCCCGTGCGGCGAGGTGAACTGCCCGGGGGCGAGACCGGCATGCATCTTGCCGAGCCGCGCCAGCACCTTGCCCTTCGACGTATGAATGCTGACGCGCGGACCGATATTGGGCCAATCCCGGTTGATCTCGCCGGACGGGCCCCCCTCGCCGATATAGAGGAGCGGATCGCGGCCCGCGGCCATGCACATGCCGTTCGGCCGGTGCAGGTTATTCCACTGGGTCTCGAACTTGCCGTTGCCGTCGAACACCTGGACGCGATGGTTTTCGCGGTCGGCGACGTAAAGCCACCCGTCAGGGTCGCAGCAGATGTTGTGCGGGACATTAAACTGGCCGGGGTCGGTGCCAGGCTCGCCCCAGGACGTCAGTAATTTGCCGTCGGGCGTGTATTTGTGGATCCGCGCATTGCCATAACCGTCGGAGACGTAAAGGTCGCCTCGCGGTGACAACGCCGTGTGAGTGCAGCGGTGAAACGGCTCGCCGCTCATGTAGGACTTGGGCTCGCCGGGCACGCCGAGGGTCATCAACACTTTGCCGTCGAGCGTGCATTTGCGCACCGTGTGGTCGCCGTCATCGGTCAGATAGATCGTGTCGTCCGGGCCCATGTGGACACCGTGCGGCCGGCTGAATACACCCTCACCCCAGGTGCGTCGCAGATTCCCCTCGGCATCGAATACCGCAACCGGGTGCTCGCCGCGATTGAAAGCATAAACTCGATTTTGCCGGTCGACGCCCACTGCGGCGCAGTCACCCAGAGTGATGTCCTCCGGCACCTTCGCCCAATTCTCATGAACGTCGAAGGTGTATCCGCCGCTTCCGAGCTGAACCGCCATGCGCCCTCTCCCTCATACCTCGCTTTGCGCCGAGCGGTATCTTAGGCACGGAAACGCAGATCAGGCGAGCGCTACACGCGACATATTATCTGTAGCTCTGACAGGCAGTCCTCCGTACGATGCACAATCGACATCCTTGCGGAGGGAGCAAAAGGAGCGCGCCATGGCAGAAAAGCTGATCTCCGGCGACAACCATATCGACCTGACCTACCTGCCCCCCGACCTGTGGTCGTCGGAGGCGCCGAACAAATGGAAGAAGCTCGCCCCTCGCGTCGAGGAGAAGGATGACGGCCTTCACTGGTTCGTTGACGACCAGGATAGGGGGATGTGGAACGGGATCGGCCCCGGGTTCCTCCCGTATCAGAAGGGAATGTTCGGCCACATCGACGAGATGAAGGATCTCGGCTTCGAATGGAATTCCCGGCCCGGGGCCAAGCCGCGCCCGACCACTCCGGAACTTCGTCTCGCCGATCTCGACCGCGACAACATCTCCGCCGAGATCATTTACGGCTGCCTGATGATCAACGATCTGATCGCCGAGGCGCCGTTGCGCGCCTGGGCGGACCAAACCTACAATGATTGGGTCGCCGATTTTGCCAAGCGCAGCGACCCTAATCGGGTATTCCCGCTCGCGATCGTCCCCAACACCGACCCCATCGAGGCCGCCGCCGAGGTCAGGCGCTGCGCCAAGCTGGGGCTGCGCGGCGGCGACCTCGCCTTCAAGCGAATGACCCCGCCGCTCTACACCCACGAGTGGTACCCTCTGTGGGAAGCCGCGGCAGAGTGCCGGTTCCCGATCTCGTTCCACTCGACCGGCTTTAAGGCATTGCGCGCGCCCGACACGCCGGAGATGGAGAAGAAGTATTTCACCCAGTGGCGGCTGGTGCGCTCGGCCCTCTTCCAGCTCGACACGATGGAGGTGCTGGTCTCGCTGTTGGCCTCGGGCGCCTGCGAGAAATATCCGGACTTTAACTTCGTGCTCGGCGAATCGGGGGTGACGTGGCTGCCCTATGTGTTCGACCGCCTCGACACCGAGTACGCAGACCGCGCAAGTAGCCTCGGCTTCAAGCTGAAGCCCAGCGACTACTTCCGGCGTCAGGGATACGTCACCTACCAGCAGGACCAATATCTCGAGCCGATCATCCCGCTGATCGGCGAGGACAACATCCTCTGGGGCGCCGACTATCCGCACCCCGACTGCATCTGGCCGAACTCGCTCCAGACGCTCGACAAGAACCTGGCGGCGATCTCGCCCAGCGTGCGCCGCAAGATCACCAGCGAAAACGTGACCCGGCTCTACCACCTCGCCTGAGGTTAGGCATCACCTCTCCCCAAAATTCCGGGGAGAGGTGGGTACGAAAACAACGAAAGTCGCGTTTTCGCCGTCAAATTGCCATCCTGGCGCCGAAGAATAGGGCGTTATCTCAATTACTTACGACACAAATTCGTTACTTGGCGGATCAACCGAATTTTTCGTCCGATCAACGAATTAAAGCCGGCCTAACAATCGAATAACAATGGAAAATTGTGCGGGGCCAAAAACGACGGAATTGCGTCGCTCCTGGCCCCGCCGCGGGCTACGTCTCGGTCGCCGTGGTCGGGTCGATCATCCGCCGGACTTCGGTGACCTTGTTCGCCGGGAAGCCGCTGCGCCGTGCGTGCTCGTGGATGATTGCCTCGTCGTTGGCGAGATAAACGCAAAAGGTCTTGTCGTTGGCGACGTAGCTCTCGACCCATTGAATGTCGGGACCGAGCTCCTTCAAGGTCGCGTTCGACTTTTGCGCGGCCTCGCGCAGGGCTTGGCGCTCGGCGCTGCCGATCGCCGGCAGCTCGCGCTCGATGATGAACTTGCGCATGGGTCCTCCCTTCGGTGATGGTGGGTCATAGCAAACAGAATTACTGCCCGGCGGTAAAGCGCGGCATCACTCGATCCGCGAAGAGGCGCATCGACGCCTGGGCCGCCGCGAGCGGCATCAAGTTGAAATTGACCTGCAGCGAGGCGTGCTCGAAGCCGCCGAACTCCTCTCGGGTGCGCTCGACCGCGGCGATGATCTCGTCCGGCGAGCCGATCCACGCCGCACCGCTCGCGATCTGGTCGACGGCGGTCGTCTCGCGCAGCTTGGCGATCATTCGGTCGTAGCCGGGATAATCCGCCGAAGCCCGCCCGTCGAGCCAGTCGGCGGCGGCCTCCACGAGCGAGCGCAGATAGGCGTCGAGCAGCGGGCCGGCCACCGCACGAGCGCGCGCCCCGTCCTCGTGGCAGAACATGTGGAAAGCAAGCATGACCTCGCCCGCACCCGGATGGCCGGCCTCCTTCCAGGCCTCGCGATAGGTGGCGAGCAGCGGGCGCATCATCGCGCCGGTCAGCGGGATCGCCATGACCGAATGACCCATCCGGCCGGCAAAGACGAAGGAGTCCGCCGTGTTCTGCGCGGCGATGTAGAATTTCGGGCGCGGCTTTTGGGTCGGGCGCGGCAGCGACGTCGTGTTCTCGATCGTGTGGAAACGGCCGCGGTGGCTCACGTTCTCGCGGGTCAGCAGCAGCTCGACCTGTTCGAGGCCCTCGCGGAAGCGCGCCACCGATTCATCCGGCGAGCGGCCGAAGCGGCGAAACTCGTGCGGCAGAAAGGCGCGCGCGAAGCCGACATCGAGGCGCCCGCCGCTGATCGCGTCCAGCATGCCGATTTCGCCGGCGAGCTTCAGCGGGTGGTTGAAAATCGGCAACACGGCACCCGTCACCAGCCGCGCGCGGCTGGTGCGCTGGGCGGCCGCGGCGAGGAACAGCATCGGGTTCGGACTGTACCCGCCATAGTAATGAAAATAATGCTCGACGATCCGGATGTGGGAGAACCCGAGTTTCTCGGATTCCTCCGCAAGACAGAGCGCGTCGCGAAAGTAGTCGGCCCCGGATTTCTGCTCGGGCCTGACGTCGGGAAAAAACTGCACGCCGAATTCCATACCCGCTCTCCGCATGATCCTCAGATCAATGCCCGGTCTCGGCGCGCCAAAAATCGAGCGGGCGCGGCGGACCTGACATGTCCGTCATCGGCTCCGGCGAGCAGGTCCCTTGCCGTTGTGCGACGCAACTGTCGCCGAAGCAAGCTTCCTCGACGTAGCCGGCGCCGACCGGTTTCCCACGATTATAGACGACGGTGTTGAAGGCAACGGAGTCGGGATCGAGGGGACCGAGCGGTGTGGCCCAATAAAGCGGCACCGCGTG
>DATEQL010000518.1:0-4206 GCA_035272665.1 Allostellaceae bacterium | reverse complement strand
CGGATTCAAGCAGACGTTAGGCCTCGTCCCGCACGATCTGACCCCTGACGGGTTCGGCAACCAGTCGCACATCACGCCGATGACCCGCACGGTGATGGACACCGCGCTGATGTTGCGGGCGATGGCCGGTCCCGACCGTTGCGACCCGCATTCGCTGGGCCTCGCGACCCCCGATTTTGTCGGCGCGGCGGCGCGCGCGGCCGAAGCGGCGGTGATGCGGGGTGAGGCGCTGGGACCGCTCTTCGGCGTGCCGTTCTCGGTAAAGGACCTCGTCAACACTGCGGGAGTGCGGACGACCTTCGGCTCCGCGGCGTTGGCCGACAACGTGCCTTGGGCCGACTCGGTGGCGGTGGCGCGGCTGAAGCGAGCGGGCGCCATCCTGATCGGCAAGACCACGACCCCGGAATTCGGCCACAAGCCCTTCACCGAGGCGCCACTCTTCGGCCGCACCGCCAATGCCTGGGACCAGAGCCGCACCTCCGGCGGATCGAGCGGCGGTGCGGCTGTCGCCGTCGCCGCCGGTCTCGGCCCGCTGGCGGTCGGCACCGACGGCGGCGGCTCGGGCCGCATCCCCGCCGCGTGCAACGGCGTCGTCGGATTCAAGCAGACGTTAGGCCTCGTCCCGCACGATCTGACCCCTGACGGGTTCGGCAACCAGTCCTACATCATGCCGATCACCCGGACTGTGATGGACAGCGCGCTGATGCTGCAGGCGATGGCCGGCCCCGATCCGTGCGATCCACATTCGCTGGGGTTGCCGGTCGTGGATTATGTCGCCGCGGCGCGGGCCCAGGGCGACCTCAAGGGCCTGCGCATCGCCTGGCGTCCCTATCTCGGCAACCGCAACCTCGCGCGCGAGGTTATGACCCTGTGCGAGGCCGCCGTCGCCGTGCTCGGTGAAATGGGCGCCATTATCGAACCGATGGAGGACGACTTCGAGAACACCGAGCCGGTGTGGCTGGTGCTGACCCAATCGTTCTGGAATGCCCGGTTCCGCCGCTATTTGCCCGAATTCGGGGCGCGGATGAGTTCGACCCTGCTGTGCCAGATGGATAAAGGCGCACATTACAGCGCGACGGAATTGCAGGAGGCGATGTTCGCGCGCACCCGCATCTATCGCGAGATCCAGGGGTGGTTCCAGCACTATGACATGATCGCGACTCCGACCCTGGCACGCACTGCGCTCGCGATCGACCACGATTTCTTCGCCCCGATCGAGATCGACGGCGAGCCGACCGACACCGTGCGCAAGGCCTGGTACCCCTATACCCACCCGTTCAACCTCTCCGGCAACCCCGCGGTGACCCTACCGTGCGGCTGGGCCAGCGACGGGCTCCCGGTCGGGCTGCAGCTCGTTGGTCCGCACCTCGGCGACGCGCGGCTGTTGCGGGCCGCCGCGTTGTTTGAGATGGCACGACCCTGGAGCCATCGCACGCCAACGCCAACCTGGTAGCCGCGATGGCGTTGCTGTTCCGCTCCACGGTCGATTCCGCGGCGCGCTGGCGGGCGCAGCTCACAAGGCTGACGCAGGAACTCGAGGTCCGGGTGTGGCCGGAGATCGGCAATCCGGGGGAAATAGACTATGCGCTGGTGTGGCGGCCGGAGCCCGGCTTCCTGGCGTCCCTGCCGAACCTCAAGCTGATCCTGTCGCTCGGCGCCGGGGTCGACCACCTGCTCGGCGACCCCCAATTGCCGCGTCACCTGCCGATCGTCCGGCTCGTCGACCCGCATATGACGGATGCGATGAGCGAGTACGTGGTCCTGCAGGTGCTGCGCCTGCACCGCCGGGACCTCGACTACCGCGCCCAGCAGGACGCCCGCGTCTGGCGCGAGCTCGATCAGCAGAACGCGGTCGAACGGCGGGTCGGGATCCTCGGCCTCGGTGAACTCGGACAGGATGCCGCGAGGAAGCTGAAGGCGCTGGGGTTCGACGTCGCCGGCTGGAGTCGCAGCGAAAAGACCATCGCGGGAGTGAGAAGCTATGCCGGTGCGGACGGACTGGCGCCGCTGCTCGGCCGCAGTGAGATCCTCGTCTGTCTGTTGCCGCTGACGGCTGAGACGGAGGGCATATTGAATGCACGCACCTTCGCGCTACTGCCCAAAGGAGCAGCGCTCGTCAACGCTGCCCGCGGCGCTCATCTCGCCGAAGAGGACCTGCTCGGGGCTCTCGCCTCGGGGCAGATCTCGGCCGCGGTGCTCGACGTCTTTCGCGACGAGCCGCTCCCCGCCGATCACCCGTTCTGGCATCACCCGCGTGTCGTTGTGACGCCGCACGTCGCCGCCTTCACCAACCCCGCGACCGCCGCGCCGATCATCCTCGACACCATCCGGCGCTTCGAAGAAGGCCGCCCGCTCTTCAACCGGGTCGATCCGGCGCGCGGCTATTGACCGCTCGCCGTCGCTCGGGCCGGGCGCGCAGCCGCGAATTCCCGGTTACCAAACAAATACCGGGTAACGTCGAATTCCCGGACCCAATGGATCAATCGGGGGCCTGGGTTTCCGAAGAATCAACAAGTTGCACCCAAATTTCCCGAGATTAGCGAGCCGGGAATTTTGCTCCGGCTGAACCGGGAAATTTTGTCGACCGATCGGCGACAATCTTCCCGGTTTTCGGACATATCCGGGAATTATCCGGGAATCGGCGAAGCCCCTCGGGGCTGCTACCACGCAGGGGGCTGGTAGTACGGCGGCGGGTAATAGTAGGGCGATGCCGCCGCCGAATAGGCCGCCGAGGTAGCGGCGGCCCCGACCGCCGCACCGGCCACCGCCGCACCGGCCGCGGCGCCATACCCATAACCTCCGTGATAGACGGTGGTCCCGCCGTAATAACCGCCGTGGTAGTAGGCGCCGCCGTGATAGCCGCCGCCCCCGGGTGGGCGGTAAGCGGTGCCGCCATAGGGTCCGCGAGCCGCGGCACCGCCATAGGGACCGCGCACCGCGGCACCGCCCATCGGACCGCGATAGGCGGCACCCCCATAGGCGCCGTGATAAACCCCCCACGCGAAGGCGTTCGGCACTGCCGATGCCGCCAGCAGCGCGCCGATAACGAAGACGGCCGATCGCTTCATCATTTCTTTCCTTTACCCTTGGCCGACGCAGCCGCTGCGACCGGCTTCAGCTCCACCTGCGTCGCTCCGGCGGGCAGTTGGAAGGCGAAATCCGCGTCGGAGGGGTGAATGTTGAAGTTCCAGTCTGAGAACAGCGCGATGAAATTCGGCTGACCCGGCAGCGAACGGTAGGTCACGATCAGCCGGGCCGGCAGCGCCTGTTCGTTTTTCGACAGCCACAGTTCGAGCTCGATGCCGGGCGGCTGGGAAAAGAACAGATGATCGTAAGGGGCGCCGTCGATCGTCACGGTGTTGACCACACGGCCCGAAGTGATGCCGGTCAGAAACGCCTTGTTCGGCGCTTCGGTCAGGAAGTCGGCAAGCGGGAAATCGATGCCGAGACGGCCGACCGCCTCTTTCAGCATTCCCTCGATCGTGCCGTCCGGCACCGCGATGCTGGCGTACTTGTTCTGCGCAGCCGAAAATATGATTGCGGTCTTGCCGTCGAAGACGAGCTTGTTCGACCCGTCGTCCCCGGTGACTTCGACCAGGAGCCGGTTCGGCCGGTGCATCGTGACCTTCATGGTGTGGAAGATGTGCAGTGGCTCGCCGTTGGGGTCCGCGTAGACCCGGACCGACCGCGCCTGAAACGAGAAGTCATCCGCACGCAAGGTCTGACCCATGCGCACCAGCGCGGCGCTCGCCTCCTCGCTGATCGCCGGTTGCGCCTGCTTGGCGGGCTCGGCCGCGGGCACATCGACCGGGACAAAGCCGATGATGCCGCCGGCGAGCAATCCGCCGAGAACCGCGATGTGTCGAAGCTTCACCGCTCTGTCTCCCTCGAAATCTGCCTGCGCGAGTTCACCGAGCGTGACCCCGCAGCGCCGCTGGCTATGCACCTTTGAGAATCTTGCCGCAAGGATGAACGCCAAATTTTGCTAACCGCTGATGCGGATCCCAGCCGAAATTACCGACCGCTATTCCGGCGGGGTCAGCCGCTTGCGCATGAAACTCCGGTGATGGTCCGGCGGGTAGTCGAGCCGCCCGAACTCCTGATAACCGAGCTTCTCGTAGAAGCCGGGCGCCTGAAAGCTGAACGTGTCCAGCCATGCCGAGTGACAGCCGCGCTCGCGTGCGAGGACTTCCGCCCGAGCCATCA
>DATEQL010000517.1:0-9593 GCA_035272665.1 Allostellaceae bacterium | reverse complement strand
GACGCAACTGTCGCCGAAGCAAGCTTCCTCGACGTAGCCGGCGCCGACCGGTTTCCCACGATTATAGACGACGGTGTTGAAGGCAACGGAGTCGGGATCGAGGGGACCGAGCGGTGTGGCCCAATAAAGCGGCACCGCGTGTTGGAAGGCCGCATAGCCCCCGGTGACGGCCCAATCGTGGTCCACGACGCCAATGCCGCAAACCGCATCTAGTCCGGCAACATAGCGTGATGCCAGGAGCATGTCTCTGCCGCGCGTCCACAATCTTCGATAGGGCTCCGAGCCGTTCGCTAATCCCAGCTGCGTCAGCACGACCACCGCGAGTGCCACGGCGCTGGGAACGATTATCGCGCGGCATCGGGCCCAACCCCGATCGCACAAGGCCTCGCTGATCCACGAGACGAGCTGGGCAAGACCGATGCCGCTGACGATGACCGCGAGCAGCACGGCCGGATAGATGAACCTGAGCTCCTTGTGTCCGAAGAGCGAATAGGTCAGCGCGATCAGCCCGGCTGCGATGAAGGGTTGCGGAAGCCGTACAGCGCCGATCAAGCACAAGACCGACATCGCCCCAGCCAACCCGGTCCAGTATTCGAGGACAGCGGGGAGATACCAATACCACGGAAAGATCCCGTATTCCGCCTGGATGCCGTAATTGAGGTTGGCGATGACGTTGCGCCAGAGCGACTCGAAGGGATAGCCCCAGGTGAACCCGTCGACTGCACCGTAAAGCAGCCCGATCGAGAGGGCGATGCCAAGGAATGCCAGCCGTTGATTGCGACACGTCTTGAACATTCCCCATAGGCCGGTCACCGCAATTGCCGGCAACAGCTGAACCCGCAGCGAGGCCGCGAGGCTCAGCAGCGCTCCCGCCACGGCGCTGCGCTGCCAAGTTGCGGCTTCCGGCTGGCCCGGCCTACTTGCGTAGAGTCCGATGACGAGGATGTGAGCCGCAACGGAATCGCTGAGTGCGCGCGGGCCGAAATAAACCGCGTCGATCCAAACCGCTGCAAAGATGCCTGCTACGACCCCACCGGCGGTTCCGAAAAACCGCCTTCCCCAAAGGAACGCACACAGCGCGCTGGCGGCCCCGAGCGCCGCGAGTACCGATCCGATGATCGGCATATAACAAGCTGGGCCGGCGCCGAACTGCGAAGCTAGCATCATCAAGCCGGCGAGTGTGCCCGGGAGGACCCAGGATCTCGTACCGTAGACGAATTCCCACGGCACGAGTCCGGCACCGAAAACGAGCCGGTACGCCTGCTCCACTGTCTGGAACACTTCGTCCGGGTGGTTGACGCCCGGGAAAACAAAGACCGGCAGGAGCCGCGCGGCGAACGCCACCGCAAACACGACGGCCCCGGCAGCGGTACCCGCCGTCACGCGCCGCATCGGTTCAGATCTGACCCATCTCTTCTTGGCGAATGCCAGCGGTTGTTTCGGGCCGCGCATTGCCGAGCCGGTTCCCGAAAATGCGCCACAGGATCAACCCGAACATCAGGATCAGCGGGATGCTTCTGGCGGCGCGGGGCCGCCAGGTCTCCATCATCACCACCGGGAGAAAGAGTAAACTCAGCAGGATGAGTGCCTCCGGCATCGACATGCGGCGATGCCGCTGTTTGTCATCGCGAATTACCGCCAGTATTGCGTTGGTCACCATCGGCATGTCGTAAACAAACGCGTAAGGCGTGGCGAGAAACGTGCCGACCAGCAGCGCCGAACTCGCCAGATTGGTCGGCCCGCGGTGAAAGCAGGCCCAGATGATACCGGCGACGACGATGGCGACGGCGATCTGGATCACGCGCGCAACCGGGAGATCGAGACCGACGAAGGTCAGGTTGGCAATGATCGTCGGCATCTGATGCGCCTGCCCTGTCGCAGCCCAGTCGGCGTGGGTTAGGAGCTGTGCAAGCCATAGCGACCACATCGACCAGCCGAATGCGGCGCTGCTGGCGAACACCAGCGCGAGCACGGTTGTGCCCGCTGCAGCCAGGGTCATCCACGACCGGGCCGAGACCAGCGCAATCGGGACCAGGACGCCGAGCTGCGGCTTGATCGAGAGCAGTCCGAAGAAAATGCCGCTGAGAATCGGGCGGCTTCCGAGAAAGCGGCACCCGCCGACCATCAGCGTCGAGGTTAGAAACCCAGTCTGGCCGAACGAAAATGTCGCAACCGTCGCCGGTGCGACCAAGAGCAAAAAACTCGCCGGGCGGGCCGATCCCCGGCACCACGACACCGCAAGATAAAAGGCGAATGTAGCCAACATCCAGAACGCATACGACCAATAAAAATCGATCCACCCGATTGGCGCCATCAACAACAAAAAGGACGGGGGGTATGGACAAGGGTAGTGATGCGGCGCGGCCAGCGCGTCTTGGTAGGCGTCGAGAACGGATCTATCATAAATCTCGGATGCGAGATGCCCGATTGGGAACCGACAACAATCGAAAATGGCCAAAAAGTCGTTGAACCATATGTTACCGATTTGCAGGTTGCTCCAAATAAAGTAAAAAGTTTTCGCGGCGAAGGCCAACAGTAATAGCGCCACTCCGAGTATCGTAGACCGTCGCAAAAGGTTGCGACGAAATCGCGACGTATCAGCCGTTAGTCTCACTTTCTATCAGCCTCGGTTCTCAGGAGACAGGATCGGCAAGGCGCCATCATGCGCGCTTGCTCCCTCGGCTTGAAATCTCCGCGGGCCCCCCCTTGACGATCGGCCCCGCTCGGCGCGAGGGTGCTCGTCTTCGAGCGCGGGAGACAGCTTAAAGGAGTGGAGATATGGCGGGAACGGCGATTTCGAATTTCAAGCAGCTGGCACACCACGAGCTCGACGGGTTCGGCGGGATCGGCGAAGGCATGTCGATTCAGATCGCCAAGGACGGACGCCGCATCCTGTGGCTCGCCCACGAAAGCGCGCCGAAGAACTTCACCGCCGTCGATGTCAGCGATCCGCGCGCGCCGAAGCTGGTCGCGCGGGCGGACCTGCCGCAATCCCACATGCGCTCTAACTCGCTGGAGACGGTCGGCGACATCATGGCGGTCGCCTATCAGACGACGCGGCCGGGGCTGCAGCCCGCCGGCTTCGAGCTGTTCGACATCTCGGTACCGGAGAATCCGCGGTCGATCACCTTTTTCGACTGCTCCGGCCCGCACTCGCGCGGCGTCCACCAGCTGTGGTTTGCCGACGGCCAATACATTCATATGAGTTCCGGTGCGCCCGACTTTGTGCCGAGCCACCCCAAGGACGACCAGTTCTACCGGATCATCGACGTAAAGAACCCGTCGAAGCCGGTCGAAGTCGGCCGCTGGTGGCTGCCCGGGACAAAAGAGGGCGACAGCGAGTCGCCGCCGGTGCGCCACCCGGAGGGGGCCGATACCGGCTTCCGCCCGCACAACACCAACGTCTATCCCGAGCGCCCGGACCGCGCCTATCTCGGTTATATCGACGGCGGGCTCATTATCCTCGACATTGCCGACATGGCGCACCCGAAGATGGTGGCGCGCTGGGACTACCATCCGCCTTATCACGGCTTCACCCACACGGTGGTGCCGTTCTTCGACCGCAACCTTCTGATCGTCAGCGACGAATGCGTCCGCATGGAGGGCGGCGACTGGCCCAAGCTCGTGTGGATCGTCGACGGACGCTACGAGGCGAACCCGGTGCCGATATCGACCTGCCCGCTGCCGCCGCTCGAAGCCTTTCAGCGGCGCGGCGGCCGCTATGGCGCGCATAACCTCTACGAGAACCTGCCAAAGCCGAATGCATGGAAATCCGACCATATCGTTCTCGGCACCTTCTTCAATGGCGGGCTGCGCGCCTATGACACCTCGAACCCCTATCAGCCGCAAGAGGTCGGCTATTTTGTCCCGGCACCCCCCGAGCGCGCGCCCACCGGGTCGATCCAGATAAACGACGTCTTCGTCGATGAGCGCGCCGTCGTCTATACCGTCGACCGCCATGTCGGAGGGCTCTACACGCTTGAGATGGACTTCTGACGCGGCGCCGGGAGCGCCCTTCGCGGGGCAGGACGCGCCGCTCTTCGGCCGGCGCCAGAAGCGCCCGCGCGGGCCGCGGCTGCCGGTCGTCGCGGTCACCGGCTTTCTCGGCTCGGGCAAGACGACCCTGATCCGCGGCTTACTCGGCAAACCCGAGGGTGCGGGGACCGCGGTCGTCGTCAACGAGTATGGCGAAATCGGCATCGACCACGCGCTGTTGCGGTCGAGCAGCGATGTGACGGTGCTGCTCGGCAACGGTTGTCTCTGCTGCAACGTGCGCAGCGACTTGGAGGAGACGCTGCGCGGCCTGTTCGCCGATCGCGCCCGCGGCGCGGTACCGAGCTTCGCGCGCGTCGTGATCGAGACCTCGGGGCTCGCCGATCCGGGCCCGGTGCTGCAGACCTTTGCCACCGATCGCGGGCTCGGCCGCGAATTCCACCTGCAGGCCCTGATCTGCGTGGTCGACGCGGTCAACGGAACGGGCAATCTCGAACGGATGCCCGAAGCCCGCAAGCAGGTGGCGCTCGCCGACCGCATCGTCGTTACCAAGAGCGATCTCGCCGACACCGGCACGACCGAGAGCCTGGTGGCGCGGATCGGCGCGCTCAACCCCGCTCCGGTTGCCATCGCCAGAAATGGCGAGATCGCCCCGTCCTTTCTGCTCGACGAGCCGCTCGCACCTCAAGGCAGCTTCGAGATCGGCGAGGTCACGCACACGCACGGGCTCAACTGTTTTTCGTTGGTGTTCGACGAGCCGCTCAGCTGGCCGGGTTTCGAGCAGACGATGGCAGTGTTGGCGGCGTTGCGCGGACCCGACCTGTTACGCGTCAAGGGCCTTGTCGCACTCGCGGAGTGTCGCGGGCCGGTGGTAGTCCACTTCGTCCAGCATGTCGCCCACCCACCGGTCGAGCTCGAGGATTGGCCGGACGACGACCGGCGATCGCGCCTGGTCTTCGTCACACGCAGCCTCCCGCGCGAGCCCGTCGCGCAGCTCTTTGCCAGCGTCGCCGGGGTCGCCCGCGCATAACCCTTAGCTCCTTCAACGGCCGCTGGCCTGCTCGCGCCGGTTTCAATCTTTCGAAAATAGCAAGACTGTTCGAAATGAGCCGGCGCATGCTATGTAACGGCACCAGATAGGGCTCGATGCGTGATCGCTATTTGCGGAAGAAAGGAGAGCCGATGTCGGGTGGTGAAAGGGGCCGTCCGTGGCGCCGCATAGTTGTCGCCGGCGCTTTTGCTGCACTCGCCTGGTCGGCCGCATACGGCAAAGACTCTCCCGCCTCCGTCAAGGAGGCAGAACAATATATCGTACAAGGAAATCTCAAGGCCGCCGAGATCGAGTTGCGGAACGCGGTCCGCGACGCGCCACAAGATCCCGTTCTGCGTGCGCGTCTTGCCGAAGTGTATCTGCAGGAGGGTGATGCTCTTTCGGCCGAGCGCGAGGCGCGGGCCGCTCGCGAACGCAACGGCAATGAGGCCGATTACTTGCCGGTGCTGACGGACGCCCTGCTTGCCCAGCAAAAATTCGCCAACCTCATCGACTTGGTACAGCCGGGCGATCGGGATCCGGTCCTGGAGAGCAAGGTCAGGACGGCGCTCGGTCTTGCGGCGGCGGGTTTGCGCGACGGAGCCAAGGCTGTGACGCTGCTGAGCGAGGCGATCAAGCTCGATCCCAGCGCCGCGCGACCGAAAATACAGCTTGCACGGCTGCTGAACGGAACCAAACCGGCTGAGGCTGACAAGCTGATTGATGAAGCGATAGCCGCCGACCCGCGCTCGGCCGGGGCTCTTCAGCTCAAGGGCGAGATGCTCCGCGGCCGGGGCGACCACGAGGGCGCGATGAGGCTCTTCGACGAGGCGCTCAAGATCGATCCCAAGAACATTTCGGCTCATTTGAGCCGTGCCGATATCAATATCGCGCTGGGAAAATACCAGGCGGCTGACGAGGATATCGATCCCATCCTCAAGGCTTCTCCGAACCAATTCATGGCCAATTATCTGCGGGGGCTGGAGCTCGCCAGGCAGGAGAAGTATGCCGAAGCCGATCGCATATTGGATCGCATCAGCCCGGGTTTCGATACGTTCTGGGCGGGTTACTTTGTGCAAGGAGTGACGAAATCCGCGCTCGGACAATATGCCCAGGCGGAAGCGAGCTTGGGCAAATATCGCGCCCGTCGGCCTGACGATTTGTTGGCAGCTCGGGTGATCGCGACCGCCGCGTTGCAACAGCAGGCGGCATCGCGGGCGATCGAATATCTCAAACCGTTGGTCGACAAAATGCCGGTAGGTGCGGCGATTTTGGAGATACTGGGAAACGCCTATATGGCGGACCGCAAGCCGGATCTCGCCTTGCAACAATTTCAAAAAGCTGCCGCTCTCGATCCCGATAACCCAACCGTCAACACACAAATCGGGGTATCGGAAATCGATACAGGTCAGGCTCAGCAGGGTCTCGCCACGCTCGAACAGGTGTTCGGCACCGAGGCAGGTGCGCCAATTGCCGGGCCCGCGCTCGTGGCCACCGAACTGCGGGCGCGACATCTCGACAAGGCGGCGGAGGTCGCCACCTCGCTAGTCAAACGCGACGCCAAGAACGCGATCTACCACACTATGCTTGGGGACGTCCGCGCCGTTCAGCAGGATTATCCCGCAGCAGAAAGCGCATTCCGCGCCGCTTTGGCGATCAACCCCGACCTCAGCGCCGCCACCTTCGATCTAGCGCAGGTTTACGCAGCGACGGGCCGCGCGGACGAGGCGAGAAATCTCTACAACGGACTGCTCGCCAAAGAACCCAATCAAGTCGCCGTCCTTCTCGGCCTCGCGGATACATACATAGCCCAGCAGAAGTGGACGGAAGCCATCGACGTAATCAACCGGGCGCGCACGGCGGCGCGAAATGATCCGGCGCCCGAACTCAAGCTGGTCGGCGTTTACGAAATGCGCCGGGACTGGACGAATGCGAAGACCGTTGCCGCGGAACTCGCCGCACAATTCCCTGGGAACGCCAATATCCTCGACGTCCAAGGGCAAGCTCAGCTCGCCGCGGGTGATGCGAGCGGCGCAACTTCCAGCTTCAAGCGGGCCTACGAACTTGCGCCGAATTCGGCCCCGATCTTGTCGCGCTATCTCAGCGCACTCAACGGCGCGAAATACTTTACCGAAGCCCGCGGGGTGCTGCAGGAAGCCGTAACGCGCGACCCGCGCAACTCATCCCTGAAGGCCGAGCTGATCCGGGCCGAGGCAGAGGTAGCGGGTGTAGACGCAGCGGTGGTCAAAGCGCGCACCTTCGCCGCGGGCGATCCCGAGAACGACATTTACGACCTCGTATCGGCCGATCTCTTGGAAAAGGCGGGGCGTATCCCGGATGCGATCGCCGTGCTCGAAAAGGCAGCCACAGCAAGACCATCCGATGAAAATCCAACGATCGCTCTGGCTCAGCTTTACGACCGTTCGGGAGATTTTCTCAAGGCCGAGAATGTGTTGGCGCCCCGGCTCCACGCTGACCCGGAGAGCATTGCCATCGGCACTGCGATGGCGCAGCAATATTTGGCAACCGGGCGCACGCGGGATGCCAAGAAGCTCTTCGCGGACTTGTTAGCACGGCGGCCGAACGACGTCGGCGTCTTGCTCGGCCTCGCTGGAGTCGCGACCACCGAAAGGAATTGGCCGGAAGCGACGGATTATATCAACCGGGCACGCACGGCCGGGCCAAACGATCCGGCGCCGGGGATCGCCCTCGTCAATTTAGAGCTTTTGCGTCAGGATTGGAAGAATGCAGTGACCACGGCGGGTCACCTTGCCGAGCAATTTCCGACCAATTTGGATGTTTTTGATGCAAAAGGACGCGCTGAGATCGCGTCTGGTGATACCAAGGGCGCGATTGCAACCTATAAGCATATTTATGAACTCTTCCCCAACTCCATCCCTATCATGGCGGGCTATGTTGCTCTGCTGAAAGAGACGAAGGAGTTCTCAACAGCGCAAACCGTCCTGCAGGCCGCGCTGGCCCGCGATCCCAAGAACGATCAGGTGAAAGCCGACCTGATACGGGTCGAAGCGGACATCGGCGGTATGTATGCGGGCTTGGCAAAGGCGCACGCCTTTGCCAAGGAGGATCCGGATAACCCCCTCTATGTCATTGTTTCCGCAGAATTATACGAGAAGGCCGGGCGCCGGGACGACGCGGTCGACCTGCTCGAAAAGGCCGTCGCGGACCGGCCTTCCGACGACGCCCTGATCAGGGCACTTTCCGGTTTGTATGCTCGGACCGGCGACCCCGGCAAGGCGGTGGCGGTCTTGAATACCCGGCTCCAGGCCGCTCCACAGGACGTGGCGGTCCGTTCGACCTTGGCCTCGCTCTATATCGAGCAAAAGAAATACGACAACGCCATGACCGAATATACACGCGTCGTTGCCGAACACCCGGCCGACGCAGCCGCACTGAACAATTTGGCGTGGCTTTATCAGCAAAAAGGTGATCTGGCAAAAGCCCGCGACTTGGCCGAGCAGGCGGTTGCTGCTGCTTCGCAGGCAGCTCAGCAAGCACCTTTGATTGATGATACTCTGGGATGGATTTTGTTGGCCCAAGGCGAAGCCGACAAAGCGCTAACATACTTGAGCGCGGCGAGCCTCTCGGCTCCGAAAAATCCCAACATCCAATATCACCTGGCCGTCGCCCTCAACCGGCTCGGCCGGACTTCTGATGCTCAGGCGACGCTCGAGGCGCTGCTCGGCTCGGACGTGACGTTCTCCGATAGAACCGAAGCGGAAAAGCTGTTGCAGCAACTAAAGCGAGGCTAGCGAGCGCGTCCCCTGCCAAACGACGCGCCGCGGGTTTCAACCCGCTGGTGTCGAGCTATCTCAGCGACATCGACAGCGGACTCGTCATCTTCGAAATTGTCGACCTGGCGCGCCCGAAGATGCTGAGAACATCATCCACCACATCACGCCTTCACGCACAAGGTGGTGCCGTTCCGCAACCTCCTGATCGTCACCGACGAGGGGACCCGTTCGGACGGGCCGACTGGCCCAAACTAGTCTGGGTCGCCTTTTCGGCTGTCGAACACATCCGCGCGCCCTCGCCGGTGATGCAGGAATTGCACCGCGCCGACCGCCCTGGGGGTGCGCCGTGAGAAGGCGGCGCTTTCCAGTGGGTGCAAGGCCCACCCGGCGAGATCGCTCCAGCCGGAAGCAACCGGAGCAGGCATGGAGGTGACGAAATGTCTGAAGCCTCTGGTTAGCGGGTCACGATTTGGTGACCGCGCGAGTGTGCGGGCCGCAACGTGAGTGAACGCTGAGCAATCCTCGAAAAGGTCGATGTGCAGGCCGACCCGGTACCCCTTCCGGGGAAGGCTGATACGGCTGGGTGAACGAGCGAAGAGTACGCCCAGCTGCTGCACCGGGGTAGTGGCGGCAGCACGTACACAAGGAAAGCGCACGCAACACGGGAAGCCCCATTGCGTGATCAGGGATGATCAACCGGACGCCCGTGAGGGACAGGCCGGGCGCTCTGGGGTGGCGGAGAGGTTCGTAGTACCGCTGAAGCTGGGTAACGCCGGTGGAGGGAAGGGACCTCAGTTCAAGACAGACGCAAGACG
>DATEQL010000516.1:0-20383 GCA_035272665.1 Allostellaceae bacterium | reverse complement strand
GGCCTTCTCGGCGCGCCGCTGAGCGTCCTCTGGGTTTCGGCAAAGCACTGCCTGACCGGGCAGCACGTTGTTATCCCGACCCGTCGTATATGGTTGGAAGATGATTCGCTCTTTCGCCGCCATGCGATCTCCTCAGCCTCGGGGACAATCTCGTACCATTGGCGTACTGGCCTTCCCTCGCGCCTGTCACGAACGCAACCTCGCCCTCGTCGCTTGGCGCGAAAGGTGCCGCCGCATCGCCGGCGCGCATATCGCTCGCAGCGAACGCAGATAGGCCGGTGGTCAACTCGGCTGACGCAATTCGGGGTTCTCGAGAGAGGCGCGCTCGGTCCACCCCGCCGCCCGGGCGAATTCGTCGAAGAACCCGATGTCGTAGGCGCGTTCCGGCGACTCGCGCACCATTTCGTCGATCTTGTGAGCGTCCGCCCCGACGAGAATGCGCCAGCGATCGGCCTTGACGCCGTCGAGGATGATGGTCGCGGCCTGTGCCGCGCTGGTCAGCGCCGCGTCGCGAAAACGCCGCTCGAGCTCGGCCACGAGGTTGCGCAACTGATCATCCGACAGCTGCGAGACGTCGCGGCCCAGCAAAGCAAATCGGTCTCGCGCCTGCGCGAGACCGGCAGCATCGATCGCGTCCGATTCGCGATCGCCGCTGTGGATCTTGCGCGTGTTGGCGCGGATCGAGGCGAACTTCTGTATTGCAACGCTGGCTGGTTGCCGGTTTGGGCGTCGCCGGTCGGCCATCGGCCTCGACAAGATCGCCACCGGGTTAATCGCGAACACCCCAATCAGAATGCCGAGCGACTCGTCCCGGTCTCGAACTCTGGCGAGCAGGCGTTGCAGGACCGCTACCGGCATCGGCCGTGTATTTCCGTGGCCCCCTCTTTGGCGCTGTCGATTTGGGCGGCGTTGATCCCGGCGGCTTGTTGGCATTGGCAGTCTTGCGACGGCCCTTGCGGCGCTCCGTGCCCAGGTTTGATGCAATCCATGCGGACACGGCAGCCGAACTGGCCTTGGTCTCGTCGGGAATGACCAGCCCCTTCTCCCGCGCAATCTTTTCGGCGAACGATACCTGCGCCTGACTTGGCGGTTTGGAGCCGGTCTCTCCAGACGATGCATCGCCGCCTTTCTTGGGCGCGTGTCGGTCGAGGAATGTACGGCAGATGGATCCCGATTTCGTGTATCCGGCTGGAGGCTTGATGCCCTTCTGCCGGGCGACGCTGTGGGCAAAGCGTTTCATCGCCGGCGTCGGTGGACGACCTCCAGCGTCGCGGTTCACTGCTGAGCCGAGCAGCGGCGGTCCTTCGCCAGAAGTGCCTTCCTTGAGCTTGCCGATGATGCGTTGAGCGACATCGCACACCGCGTCGATCGCGCCGACCATCTCCTGCTTGCCGATTAGGACCTCGTCGAGCAGGCATTCGAGTTGCGCCGTTACGCCCGGATCGACCAGCGCCGGATCGGCCTGTTTGAGAACTCCGAACAGCGACAGGCCCGTCTCGGTGGGGACGATGTTCTTGCCTTGGGCGATCAGAAAACTCTGCTTCTTTAGCCCTCCGATGATCTCGGCTCGGGTCGCCGGCGTGCCGATGCCCCTGGCCTCCTTCAGCCGTTCCCGCAGGACCTCGTTATCGACAAAGCGCCAGGCATTCTGCATGGCCTCGATTAGGGTGCCTTCGTTGTAGCGCGGCGGCGGGCGGGTCGCCTTGTCCTCGATGGTCGGGTTTTCCAGCTGTGTGATCTCGCCATTGCGGAGTGCCGGCAGCAATTGCGCGTCGTCGCCCTTTTCGTCGGCGGGCTGCCAGTCAGGAAATGCCGCGCGCCAGCCGAGCTCGATGGGCTGGCGACCCGCAGCCCGGAAAGCGAAGCCGCCGACGTCAAGCGTTGCGGTTGTCTGCCGGTAGCGGAAGTCGGGCATGATTGCGGCCAGATAGGCCCGCGCAATGACGTCGAACAGCTTCTTCTCGTCGATCGAAAGGCGGGGCCAGATCTCTCGCAGTTCATCGACCGTGTTGACATTGGGAATGACGGCGTGATGGCTCGCACCTTCCAGCCCCTTGTCGTAGAAACTGCCGCTCGCTCCCTTAGACGTTCTCCGCGGGATCGTGTGTATCAAAGTGCGCCGTGTCTGCGGCCATCGACGTGCAATTTGAAACGATGACATTTCGCTGCACGCCGTTTTCCAGGGTTCCGCTGCTGCCTCCGGTAGTCACCGCATGCCGAGTACTGGAAAAACGGCAGCCCGTGATGCTAACGTTTTGCGAGGCTGAGCTGACCACGATCCCGTAGTGGACGTTTGCCGCGGGTTGCTTGTCTCGAATGTGATGGATATAGCAATCCGAGATATTCGAGTTGCGCACTGACAGCAATTGAACGCCGCTTACATATGCGTGGTGTACTTCGACACGCTCTATCTGCAGATTCTCCACAAACCGGAAGAAAGTGAAGCCGGCATTTCCGGTATAGAATGGGGCCAACGTGGTAACGGAAAAATCCGACAAGGTTATGTTTCGTAGCATCGTAATGCGCGCCATCGTCGCAGAGTCCGCGAGCCGATAGGTGTCAAAAATCTGGTCGTCAAACGTAATTACCCCGGTCGACACATCGATCGCCGTGACTTGCTTGACCTCACCGGCGTGTTTTTGTGGGTCTTCCGCATCGACCGGTTTGTTCGAGAACAACAGAATATCATCGCCCGAAGTCAACGTGGCGGCATTCGCCAGGCTCAGTGTTACGGCAGTATCGCCCCTCGCTGAGTCGACGAGCAGCGGCAAGGGGTTGCCCGCCTGCGGGTCATAAACCTGGATCGCGGGACTGGCCGTCATCGTCTGATCCGCCACGATATTGGTGATACCCATCCCTTCTCCTTGAATGTGAACATTGCCCTGCTGGATCAGAATGGTGTGTCGAATGACATAGGTGCCCGCCTTCACGAACACCTTGCCGCCAGCAGGAGGCAGAGCGTTGATGGCCGCCTGAATGTCCGTAAAATCCGCATCCCGACAATCAGGCGGACCCAAAGACGGGGCCACCACGTAAGTGGCGGTATATCGGTCTGTTGAGCATGCCACGTTGGTTCTCCTTGCTTTCGCGCAGACTTGTTCGGCTGATCGCCCGTCGCCATCGCCGAATTAGCATTCGGGGCTTTGTCACGTTGCCGGGCAACGGTCAGGAAGGGGCAAGGGCTAATTCGATTCACGCCTCGGCGGCCGCAGCCTGCCAGTGCGCCATCGCTTCCGCTCTGAACTTTCGCAGGGTCGATCGGGAGATTAGATGGCGCTGGAGGTAGAAGGTGTTGTGGACGGTGGCGTGGACGCTGAGAAACCGTTGTGTGGAGCCGGCCGATTTGAAGCGCTGCATTTTCCGCTCCCGCCGTCGCACGACCTGGTGCGAGTTCTCGGCACGATTGTTCATCCGCAGCCCCTGCTCCTGACGGCAGGTCAGATGGAGCTCCCGGAACGCGGCGGCATAGGAGCGCAGCTTGTCGGTGACCGCCAGTTTGGGCGCAAAGCCCTGCTTCTTGAGCAGCTTGCGCATCAGCCTCACGTATCGGGCGGGCGGCGAGCGGATGCTGTGCGACAGGAGCTCGCCGCCCGCCCGATTGTGACGTGGTGGACGAGGCGGTCGCCGTTCGCTCAAACGCCGAGCACGAACAGCCAGAGAACGGCGATAAGACCAAGCGACCATACGACTGACCGCAGGGTGGCCTGATCGGCGACGTAGAGTGCCGTATAGATCACGCGCAAAAGCACGAAAATGCCGGCCAACTGGTCGATCCGGCTCTGGGGCGCGTGCGTCAGTTCCGCCACGAACACCGCGGCCGCAAAAGCGGGGAACGCCTCGAAGTGATTGCGATGCGCCCAATCCGCGCGCTGGCGCCAGCCCGAAAGGCTTTCCAAGCTCGGACGTGGCGCGCGATTGTCGACGCCACCGGCCGACTTGGCGAGCGCGATGGTGAGGTACGGCATCATCACCGCCGCGATCAGCATCCAATAAGCAATCGTCATGGTCTCTCCGGTTAGGAAGGCGGATCAAGCCGGGCTTCGCGGGCGCCCAGGCACCTGTATTTATTTCGGGCTTTCCCAGCGCGCCGCGGTACTTGATCACGCCTTCCGCGATGGGGCAAATGGACGGCGCGCTTAGCCGCGGCCCACCGGCGTTTCCTTGAAGGGCAAGCCGGTCATGCATCGGCCGCCGCTCAACAAATCGATCAGGTTGTCGTTGTTGAATGGTTCGGCTTACCACCGCAAGGCCAATCGCGATGTCCTCTCGCTCCGAGTAACGGCCTGGCAACGACGACTTCTCATGCGGCCTGCGGGCATTGTCAACTTAAGCAGAGGTGGTATGCTCCCGCGGTCGGTGGCGCGGTGGTTCGGTGCGGGGAAGTCCTTGGCACGCCTATAGGGTTGGGCCCTCTCAACCGAGAGGGGACCGGAAGCTCACCTCGACTCCGTTAAGTTGACAATGCCTCGGCTGATGTTCGCCAACATAGGATTGTTTGTTGTGAACGATCTCGCCCCGATAAATGCGGTTCTGCAGCATCAGGTAGAGCGCACCGCGCGAGAATGGCTTCCCACCCGAGATGCGCCCCGAGGCGCTCACCCGCAACTTGCTCTGGATGCTCCGGGCTTGCAGCTCGTCCTTCAACAACCGGACCGAGCCGAGTTCGGCATAGCGGCGAAAAATGAAGCGCACGATTTCCGCCTCGCTGCCGACGATGATGAGCTTGCGGTCCTGCGCCTGGTAACCGAACGGCGGCACCCCGCCCATCCACATCCCCTTCTTCTTCGAGGCGGCGATCTTGTCGCGGATGCGCTCGCCGATGACCTCGCGCTCGAACTGCGCAAAGGACAACAGAACATTGAGGGTTAAGCGCCCCATCGAGGTGGTGGTGTTGAACTGCTGCGTGACCGAAACGAAGGACGCGCCCCGGGCGTCGAGGATCTCGACAATCTTGGCAAAATCGGCGAGCGATCGGGTCAGCCGGTCGATCTTGTAGACAACCACGATATCGACCCGCCCGGCCGTGAGGTCGGCGAGCAGCTGCTGCAGAGCGGGCCGATCCATCGTGGCGCCGGAGAACCCACCGTCGTCATAACCTTTGGGCAGGCACATCCAGCCTTCGTGCCGTTGGCTCGTAATCAAGGCCTCGCAAGCCTCGCGTTGCGCCTGCAGCGAATTGAATTCCTGCTCGAGCCCCTCTTCGGACGATTTGCGGGTGTAGATCGCACAGCGGACGGTTCCGTTCCGTCTCGTGCTGTTGGTTGCCGGCCTTGTCATTGGCCGGCCCCGGCGGGCGACGAAGCGCGTGCTCGCTTGGTCAGGCCAAAGAACCGCGGGCCCGACCAATGTGCCCCGGTGATCCGCTCGGCAATCACGGTCAGCGAAGGATAGCGCTGGCCCTCGTATTCGAACCCGTCCTCGCCCACGAGGACGGCATGGGTGTGTCCGCGCCAGTGCCGCACCAAGTTCGCACCGGTCTTCTGCTCTTTGGGCATCACGGCTGCTTGGCTCTGGTATCGAGCCAGCACAATCAAGATGCCGACGAACCTCATGCCTGATGGCGAATATCTGCGCCAGGAGTACTTCACGGAACTGCAAATTGACCTGACTGCGGCTGCTCGGCTAAACAAACGGGCCACGCTCTGGACGGCAATAGCCACTATCGTGGCCGCAGTGGGAGAGGCGATCGGTGAGGTGTCCTAGTTTTCGATCCTGCATGTCCTGGTTCGGACAGCACCCTTTCCAATATAACGACGATCAGTTTGCCGATGATGTTTTTCGAGGCCCGTGTAGTGGTGACGTATGGAATATACTGAAAATTCAGTCAAGCTCCCCTTTCAACGGGATTCCTTCAGACATACATGATGATCTGACATAATCGAGAATAGAGGGCATCGTGAATACCGAAAAGATCAATCCACGCCTAACAGCGACGATCGTCAAGGGCTACGTCAGGCATCAGACGGTCGGACTAAATCAGCTTTCTGATCTGATCACTTCCGTGCATCAAGCGTTCAGTCAGCTTGGACAGCCCGTTCAGCCTGAGGAAGTTCTGGTTCCCGCTGTGTCGATACGGCGATCTGTTCATCAGGATTACGTGGTGTGCTTGGATTGCGGCTATCGGGGGAAAACATTACGGCGGCATATCAGCACGCGGCATGGTTTGGGCAGGGATGAATACCTGCGGCGTTGGGGGCTCCGGAACGATCATCCGCTTACCGCGCCGGCCTATTCTGAGCGACGTTCGACAATGGCTAAAGCGTTTGGCCTCGGTCGCAAGTCCACCGCACAAGCAACAACGGAGGTGTCGCCGCTAGCGGCACCAACGCCGGTAGACGATCAGGGCTCCGAGGCGACGCCTATACGGAGACGCACATCCCGTGCTGCATCGGGGTCTGCTGATGTCGCGAGTGAAGCGGTAGCGGCGACGCCCGCCAGGAAGCGCCGATCCCGTTCAGCCTCGAAATCCCTGACGGCGGGTGGCGGAAATGCGGCGATGGCAGAGCCGACCTCGGCCAGCAAGAGGCGACCGCGCTCTCGGGCCGCCTCGCCACAGCCAGAACAAACTTCCTCGCCGACCGCAGAGACCTGATCGCGAATTTCCGCATCCGTCTGCCAGCGAGTGAACGCTCGCCTGTCGGTGCCTCGTGAGCAGGGACTGAGAGAGAATTGCCAGATACTATCGGGGCATGCTTCGGGCCACTGCCTCGGGAGATCCGGACGCCCGCCGTTCCGGTACGACGATCCGTCCACCGGGATTACGTGGTGTGTGCCCCCAGACCCGACGCCGCCCCGCAGCCCTGTGGCGCCTAACGCGACAGACCGTCGCTATCCTCCTCATATGCGGTCGCTTTTTCGACGCCAGTGCGGAAGTTGGGTCCTTGATTGCTGCTACCGGGGAAAGACGCTCCGACGGCACGTCAGCACCCGGCCCGGGTTGAGCCGTGACGAAGACCTCCGGCGATGGGGGCTGAGGAACGATCACCCTCTGACGCGGGCGGGAGCTCTTGGAAGACGGGCGGCAAGGCCATGCCGAGGGCACGGCAGATGGGATCGATCGTTGGGCCGGGAGCGGTCCTGAGCTTGGCGCCGGTTTCTCGCCGAACCGGAGGGCGAAGGATTCGTCATCGACCCCGCCAAAGTCGCGGCCGACGGCCTGTTACGTCACGAGCTCGTCGAGCGCCTCGCCGCCCGCGCCACCAAGCCGCGGCGGCCGTCCTGTTCGACCTCGACCTCGCTCAGGTCGACGAGATCGTCGATGATCGATTGCCATTCGAGACACCAGGGCGAGAAAGGTGCAGAAGATGTGGCCGCGCATGGCCGCATCGGTGCGGTGGAAGATGGGTCGGGTGGCGAGAACGGCTTTGGCAGTCTTGAAGTTGTCTTCGACCGCGAGCAGTTTGCGGTAGCGCAGCGCCACCCGCAGCGCCGACAGCTTTAAGCTGGTGCGCAGCACAAAACCGATGACCTCGAACTGGAGTGAGAAAATGCAAGACACGGACGATATTGCCGGAACCAATGCCGTTTTGACCCGAGAGAGAGATCAGACGCCCTTCGTCAAAGACGATCTTATCCAACAGCTTCGTGGCATCGTCGGAACAACTGCCGTTTTGACCCGAGAGCGGGATAAGACGCCGTTCGTCAAAGGCTTGCGAACTGGCGTCGGCAGCGCACTCGCCGTCGTTCAGCCGAGCACTCTGATGGAGCTATGGGAGACGCTTCGCTGCTGCATGGCACATGATCTGATCGTGCTGATGCAAGCTTCGAACACTGGCGTAACGGGTGGTTCCACGCCGGAAGGGAACGACTACGATCGAGAGGTCGTCATCGTTAGCACGCGCCGCATCAAGGGCGTCCAACTCATCGACGGGGCAAAGCAAACGATCGCGTTTGCCGGCAGCACGCTGAGCGAGCTTGAAGACGCACTGAAGCCCCACCATCGCGAACCGCACTCTGTCCTTGGTTCCTCCTGCATAGGCGCCTCGGTCGTCGGAGGCATCTGCAACAACTCCGGCGGCTCGCTGATTCGCCGCGGCCCTGCCTTCACAGAGAAATCGCTTTTCGCGCAACTTCAGGAGGATGGCCGGCTCACTCTCGTCAATCACCTTGGCATTGATCTGGGCAAGACGCCCGAAGAGATCATCACCAACCTTGAGCACCAGAACTATACCATCGGCGATTCGCCGGACTGGAGGGGACGGATCTGGGCAGATGATTATGCGCAAAGGCTACGGAACGTATCGGCGGACAGCCCGACCCGCTTCAATGGCAACCCGGAATACCTGCACGACAGCGCGGGGTGTGCCGGGAAACTGGCGGTTTTCGCTGTCCGTCTGCCCACCTTCGAGGCTCCCGAGAAAACCACCACCTTCTATATCGGCACGAATAAAGAGCGCGAGCTGGTAGACCTTCGCCGCTACCTTCTGCAGAACCTCAACGAACTCCCCATTCAGGCGGAATACATCCATCGCGACGCGTTCGACCTGACAGTGCGGTATGCCAAGCACATCTACAAGGCGATCGACCGCCTCGGGCCGCGAAAGATCCCCGAACTTCTCGCCAAAAAGGCCAAGTGGGACAAAATCGTCGGGTTCTTCCCCTTCCTGCCTCGCAACACGATTGACCGCCTGATACAGCTTCAGAACGCGCTCACGCCGAAAGCTGTAGAGAAGCGCATTATGGACTACTGGCGGCGTTTCGAGCACCACCTGATGATCAAGACCGATCACAAGGACTTTCAGGAGATGTCCCATCTTCTGGGAACGTTTTTCGCTGCCAAAACTGGTGAGTTCTTCCAATGCAACGACCGGGAAGAGAAGAATGCCTTTCTCATTCGGTTCGGTGTTGGCGCCAGCACCACTTCATACTGCGAAGGCAAGGGCATTGATCCAATCCAGCGCCTTGTCGCATTCGATGTAGCGTTGCGGCGAAATGATACCGAGTGGCGGCTCAAGCTTCCCACCGAGCTTCAGCAGCAGGTCATGTTTGACGCCTGCTGCGGACACTTCTTCTGCTTCGTGAACCATCAGGATTACATCCTGAAGCCGGGCTACGACCCGGTCGACTTCAAGCACAAGGTTCTGGAATACCTGGATAGTCGAGGCGCCAAGTATCCTGCCGAGCACAATGTCGGGCACCTGTACCATGCATCGCGCGAGTACCAGCACCATCTGAGGATCCTGGATCCGACAAACAGCTTCAATCCGGGCATCGGCAAGACAAGCAAGAACAAGTTCTGGCGCGCGCGGCGCTCGCCGCCCCCATCCATGGGCAGACCGCGGGAATGGCATTGAGACTGGGAGAATAGGCGGGCACTTCATCAGGATTACACCTGAAGCCCAGGAAGTGCTCAATCGTTGGAGCCCGGTCGAGTGACGGTCGAAATGGCCAACCGCTGGGCGATCGAAACGGTCTTCGGCAACAGGCATCGCTTCGGCCTGGTCGAGCAGAATGTGCTGCTCACCTGCGAGGCCGTGTCGACGAGAGCTTCCTGAAGGCGGCCCGAGCGGAGCGCCGCCACCTCGGCGCCGACGCCGAGATCATCAAGACCGAAGGAGACAGGCTTTGAACATCAACCTCGCAGGCAAGACCGCCGTCGTCACGGGATCGAGCGAGGACATCGGCTATGCGATCGCGCATGGCCTGCCGCGGCAGGTGCAACCGTCGTCGTCAACGGTCGCGATCGGGCGAAGGTGGAGGCGGCGGCTGCGCGGTTGCGCGGGGCGTTCGGCCACGAGCGGATCCGCGCCATGTCACTTGGCAAACGGCCGCAGAGACACCGATCCGGACGCTTCTCGAGCAGCTGGAGTTCACGAAAGGCAACAGGAACTGGGGCTATCAACTCCGCTCCGGCCTGGCGGAGATCAGTGAACTCGATATGTTGAGGATTGCGCGGGCCATGGGCGCATCACTCACGTGAAGTGAGCGCCGCGCTCAGCGAATCACGGCCGTCTCCGGCGGCAAGGCGACCGTTTGGCGTTCTGGTGCAACTCGACAAGAGCCGCCAGCGCGGTCGCGACCGTATATTTGTTCGGCAGAACACGAACAGTTTCAGGAACATAGATGACAGACGAAAGCTCAGGTCGATAGCCCCTCTCGCGCGGAACCGAAAGTTCGAATCCATCTCCCTCCACCGAAGAGTCAGCGAACTTTCGGTCCCTGAGCGGCGGAGCTGCATTATGACGGCATAGGACCTGCGCGACGGGGACATTTCGTCACCTCCATGCCTGCTCCGGTTGCTTCCGGCTGGAGCGGTTGCCGGGTGGGGCTTGCACCCACTGGAAAGCGCCGCCTTGTCACGGCGCACACCCAAATCAGACATTTGAGCGGCGATGCGCTGGTTGTGGTACGAGGACTGGACGCAGAACCGCTGACGCGGTCTGCGCTACTCAGTTGCCTGCGCTTTGCACTGCCGGCCTCGCAGTGGCGGCCGGACGGTAGAGCGCACTGTCCATCTCCTCGAAGGTGCGGCCCTTGGGTTCCGGGCCGAATACCCAAAAGCCGATCACGCCGAGGACGAGCCAGGATGCGAAATAGACGAAAGCAGGGCCGAGCATGACGAGGTTGGGCGCCGCCGGCTTGATGATGTCGCCGGCCCCCATGATCAACGCCAGGCCCGCCGGTCCCAGGACTTTGCCGCCGAGGTTGCCGATGCCATAGCTCATGCCCATGCCGCTGCTGCGCAGCCGGGCCGGCCAGATTTCCGACATATAAGGCCCGACGACCGAGTAAATCGCACTGCTGAAAAAGGTTTGCGCCAGAAACAAGATGTAGAACAGCGACCACGAGCCGATAAAGACATGCCAGAGATATCCTTGCAGCACCAACAATACCGCCGCCATTCCGCAGGCCAGGGTTCCGGCGCCGCGGCGTCCCAGGGGCTCGATCAGGGCGGCGATGAAAAACCGGCCGACGATCCCCGTAAGGCCGACCCATACCATCAAAAACGCCGCATGCGCCGGGGTGATGTTGAGCACGATTACGAGCAGCGTAGCGCCCCACAGACCGAGCGAGGCCCCGCCGGTCTGGGTAAGACCGGTCAGGCCTCCGGCGGCAATCAGCCGGGGATATTTGAACAGTTCGAGCCAGCGCGTCTGCTCTAGGGCCGGCAGCGCCGGCGGCAAAGTGATCTCCTTGGGATCGATCATCAGTGCCCAGGCGAGCGAACGGCGCGCCTCCTCTTGTCGCCCCATGCGGATGAAAAGGGCGACGAAGAGAAGCGCCACGCCGGCGCCGATCACAGTCCCGATGATGCGATATAAGCTCTTCGCCAGGACCTGCCCGCTCTGCAGCGGCTGCGAGACGATGAAGACAGTGAGCAGCGCCCAATAGGGTTGGTCAAGGTTGAGGGTGAACGCGACAAGCAGAGCGATCAGCCCCGACGCCGTCGTCTTGGCCGCGAAAATCCACGGAATCGAGTTGGTCCCGGGGAACGGCTTCTTCCATTGTGGGTAGAGCGCGGCGTGGATGCTGTCGGGCCTGTCGTGCCGCCGCGCGCGTTGCCTGCGCACACCATCAGGTAGCGGTCCCAGCGGCGACTCTCGATCCTCGGCGCGAAGCGCATAAGCCTGCATGGCAAAGGTCTCTGTCGTCGTCAATGGATTGCCAACTGGGTGACGCAGTGTGGGGTTATGACGCCTTGGCTACGTTTCGCGTTAGCAAGTCGACTTTGCGGTTCAGCGCCATGATCAGACCGTCGACGCCTTCGTGCTGAAGGATCGAGTGGAATTCCGAGCGCTGCGTCGCCAGCTGGCTGATGGTGCCGTCGAGGTATACATCGGAGATTTGCCAGGAACCCGCGTTCTCGCGCATCCGATAATTGAGGGTCACGAATCGCCTTTGCTTTGACGATCTTGGTTTGCACGATGACCTCAGTGCCGTAGGGCTGCTCCCCGGTGACCTGCAGCTGCTCACCGGAGTAGCTGTCGAACCGGTCCGCATAAGTTGCCGAGATATAGTGGGCGAAGGCCTCCGTCACCTGCTGCTGTTGGGCCGGCGAAAGCGTTTGCCATGATGGGCCGACGGCGAGCCGAGCCATCGAGGGAACATCGAACAGCCTGTCGACAACGGGCGCCAGCCTGGCATAACGTCCGCTTTGTCCCAGCGTTCGACCGTCCTTCATCGTGGACAGCAAGGTATCGTAAAGGCTGCGTACGGTGTCCTGCGGGTTCACTGGAAGGGCCGCGGGAACCACGGCGGACACGCCCGTCGCGAGCAATAAGGCAAGGCTGAGGCCTGCGATTTTGCCCATCCGAGGACAAGGTGTAATAAGCTTGCTCATGATTCGGTCCCTCACCCTTTGCATTTGCGGTTCGTCGATCGCCCGGCTGCGGCATCCATGCCATTAGTGGAAGGCAGGTGACGAGATGGCGGCCGCCTTTGGTCGGTGCATCCACGCCGATGCTTCGCGACTGCGTTCCTGATTCTTGTGCGGGGGTGCAGCGCTGAGAACATCCGCTAATAAGAGCTTTGCGTAGCTGTCGGCGCAGGCCTCGAAATTCACAGCTATGCTGGGATCCTCGGTAAAGTACCGGCATCGGATTGGATCCCACCTAAACCCCGCAGCTTTTGCCGGAGCGCCTTCCTGCGGAGGACACCGATAATAGAACTGGTAAGTGACAGGATCGAACCTGAGTTTCGTCATTTCACGACTCCTCGACAGGTGCGCCAATACCCAGTGGTATGGCTTGGTCACATTGCACCGCTTTGCGCAACAGTCGAGTGAAGTGGTGATAATTTCGGTGAGTTGTGGTGAGAGCGGTCCTCACAGCAACGTCAGTACCGGTAGACACCACGGCGCGTTTTACGGCCGAGGTAACCCGCAGCTACCATTTCCTTGAGGAGCGGGCAGGGCCGGTATTTCGAATCGCCGAACTCGTCGTGAATGGTCTGCATGACCGCCAGCAGCACATCGAGCCCGATCAAGTCGGCCAGCGCTAGCGGGCCTATCGGGTGATTGCAACCGAGCTTCATGCCCTCGTCAATTTCGGTGGCGCTGGCATCCCCCTCGGCAAGGACGAAAAAGGCCTCGTTGATCATCGGCAGTAGAATGCGGTTAACGAGGAATCCCGGCCCGCTTTTGACAGTGATCGGCGATTTGCCCAGTTGGAGCGCGAGCGCTTCGGCGATATCATGCGTCGCGTCACTGGTCTGCAGGCCGCGAACGATCTCGACCAGTGCCATGACCGGCACCGGGTTGAAGAAGTGCATCCCGATGAAGCGGTCCGGATGCGATATCGCCGCTGCGAGTTTGGTGATCGAAATCGAGGACGTGTTGGACGCGATGATCGTTTCCGCACGCACCAGTGCATCGACCCGTTCGAGGAGATCCAACTTGACGTCGTAATTCTCGGTCACCGCCTCGATCACAACATCGGCCGGCGCCAAGTCCTCGAGCGCGGACGTTCCGCGGATCGATCCGAGTGCAGCCTCCTTATCCGGCTGAGTCATTTTGCCCTTGGCGACCAATTTCTGAAGATTGCCTCTGACCCGGTCGAGGCCTTTCTCGACCGCCGCATCGCTGACCTCGATCAGAGTCACGCCGAGGCCGACTACAGCGGCCACTTGAGCGATGCCGCTTCCCATCGCTCCGGCCCCGATCACGGCGATCGCGCGTATTGCCATTTACTCACTCCTGTACTCACCCCTTCGGCTGCTGTTCTGCCCGTCCCCAAACCAGCTCGCCCATCCGGCGATGCCGTGCCGGCGTCCACAAGACGCAACGGGAGCCGGACGGCTTTAACCTGCATTAAACAGGGACGCCGGTGTCCAAGATGCCGCAGATCGAAACATGAATACGCCCCACGGGGCGCCACGCTTCAGTAATTGCTCATTCCCGCATCAGAAGGAGGTGCACACCGTGCCCGCGTAACTCCGCCAGGTAACCTCTCACGGTGCCGAAAGCAGTCTCGAATTCCATCCGCACCGGCAGCATTAGATCGCCTGCCGCGAGGCGGGCATACCAGACCTTCCCTCGTTGATACGTGTCCTCGCCCTGATCCGGATTGCGGCGGATCTCCTCGCGAACTATCTGGCAGGCCTGGGTCGGGCCGGCGAAGTTCTGGTAGCCGTCGGCCAAGAGCGACTCGGATTTGATATCGGTGAAGCGAACATTGTAGAGCGCGCTGCCGTCGAACACCGGAACGACGAGCGCGCAAGTCCCGCGCTGGGCCAGCTGACGTTCCAGCAGAAAATAGGCCGTCAGCTGGTCGACGGTGCCGCGGATCAGCTCCGTCGACACCGAGAAGGATCGGCCCGGGGAGAGAGGCATCGACGCGTTGATCACCGCACCGTCGCTGCGATAATCGACGCCGTAAGAACGATCGATGCCGTTGCGGCGCACCTCGGCTCGGTAGGCATCGGGAGGGCCGTGTCTCCGGCGAGGCGTCCATGGACCTCGGAATGGCTCGTCAGATCGACGAACACTCTCGCGAGCCCCCGGGTGTCGAGATCCATCGCGATTGAATATCGATCTCCCGCTTCCTCGACCGTGGTGCGGTTGGTCAATACGTGAACGCCGGCAAAACCGAAGATCTCAATGCGCGCCTCGATCCTGTCCGCCTCCCCCGCGGGGGCTTTGGAAGCCCCAGCAAAAAGGACAGGGACTGCGAGAATCGCCCGCAGGAGCATAAGACGAGCAGAGCTCATCGTCCTAACTCACACAATGGTGTCGGCGAGTCTTTAGCTGTCCTCGCGGAACGGTTGGCGATGTGCGGCTCCAAAGGGGCCACGCTCATTAGCGCCCGGAGGGTCTTCCGGCCGCGCGAAAGGCGAGATCGTATGGTGCCGACGGGGACTTTGCACGCCGACGCGACCTCGTAATAATCGCCCTTTGCCAAACCGATCATCAGGACCGCCGTGCGTTGTTCTTCGGGCAGCGATGTCAGCGCTCGTACCAGGTCACGGATTTCCAAGTGCTCGATCTGGCCGAGCGCGCAGGTCAAGGTCGACTCGTATTCGCTCCAATCGACGGCGGTGCGCTGACGGGCAGCGCGACGGATCTGACTGACATATTCGTTGTGGAGGATCCTGAACAGCCACGCTCTCAGGTCCGTTCCCACCTTCCAGAGTTGAAGCTTCCCGAGCGCCCGCGCCAGGCATTCCTGGACGAGGTCGTCGGCGTCGACGGCGTCATGCGTCAGACTGCGCGCAAATCGTCGAAGATTGGGAAGAACGCACTCGATGTCGCGATGCAGTACGGCCTGAGCGGCATCGACTCCTTCATCAAAGCTGACGGAGCTGCCGGCCGCTGACCTGGGAATCATCTCGCAGCCTGCCTTCGTCCGATTACCGCTCATTGCATCCTCCAGAACACGGCTGAGGTCCTATGAACTCGAGTTACGACGGGACTCGGCGTTACGACTGGTGAGCCATGAGAACCTGCGAGTGATGTCGTTGAGCTGCTCGACGATCGTGGCGTTGTTCCACCTGGTGTCCAGCGTATTGATGGCGATGACGGTGAGCAGCGCGATCGTCGCAAGTTCGAACCAATGGTCCACGATCCATTGCATGTGTTTCGGGTCTCCCACGTTTTGGCGACCAATGAGGCCGGCTCAATTCACAGAGGCCAGCTTCGCGCGCCCGAACAGTCGACGAGCATCGCATAGAGACGCTTGATATCGCCGGTACGACCCGCCTGCTTTAATTTAAGTCAAAGTTCAGAGCGCTTTCGCACGGCCGGCCGGCGGCGAACGTTCATGCCGCCAAATCCCGCCGCCGATAATCTGCGATTATTGGCGATGCGGTGAGTTCAACTCGTCGAGGAGTTTCTTGGCTGCTCGTAGATCGGCGGTGCCAAATCCTTCGGTGAACCGCTCATAAATCGGCGCCAGCAGATCGCACGCCTCACCGATGCGGTCAGTGTCGCGCAGCAGGCGGGCGAGGCTCGTGGCAGCGCGGAGTTCCCAGGACAAGGCACCTTGTCGGCGCGCCCAGTCGAGCGCTTGCCGGAAGTGATGCTCGGCCGCCGACGCGGCGCCGGGCGCGCCCTGCAACAGCAGAAGCTCGCCCCTGACGCGCACTAACTCGGCCATTGCCCAGCGCTCTTCGGCGCGCTCGGAGCGCGCCATCGCCTCCTCGATCGCGGCGAGCCCTTCGGCGTTCTGCCCGGCGCGACCCAAAGCTTCTGCCATCAGTAAGGCGAGGAACGGCAAGACGGTGGACCCGGCCCCGCCGAATTCGTCGAAGCCGGCGCGCAGCAGCCGCAATCCGGTGACGACGTCGCCGCGCTGGATGACGAGCAGTCCCTGAAAGCTGCGGCCACCGGCGAGCCAATAGGCGAGTGCATGCCTTGTCGAATGGTCGAGCAGCATCGTCCCGTAATGTTCCGCGGCAGCCAGATCACCGGTCAACAGAGCGAGCGGACACGCCGCGTGGGCCAGAGCCACACACAGTGAGATTATGTGATTAGCTGCGCGGGCGTCCTCCACGCTGCTGTAGGCGGCGCGCGTCGCCTGATCCGGGAATCCCTGCAGCCATAGAACCCGCGCAAGGAAGACGCTCATCACCACCCGTTGGTCGGTCTGAAAGCGAATAATGTGCGACGTTTGGTCGGGAGTAACGTAACCAACGAGCGCGTGCTCCAGATGGCGCCTCGCGCTGGGTAGGTCGCCGAGGTAATGCTGCAAAACGCCGATCATTCCCTCGCCGCTCAGCCGATCGTTCGGGTCGGGTCGCTCCACGGCCAATGCATAGAACCTTTGCGCCAGTTCGAGAGCAACGCGATGCCGACCGCTGGCGGTGTGATAAGCCCACAGGCCCCACAGCGCCCGCAACCGATACTCGGCTCCGGGATCGTAAAACGCTGTTTCGCGCTCGAATTTCGCCGGAAATTGTCCTCTTTGCCCTGGGAGCCGGCTCCGCACTCCGGCAATTAAGCCATTGTGATTATGTGCGTTTTTGGCGATGGGCGCCGAGTGCGTCGGCGAATTTACCGTCTATAAAAAGGGCTGGCTCGCCACACTACACCGTAATCCGGTTAAAAACCTCATTTTGTTCAGCTACTTACCGACCCAAAGCGCATCGACCAATTTACCGTGATCTCGGCGCTCTTGTCCACTCCAAATATTTGTATCCTTATGTCCGACATATCGCTCTGATTGTGGGCACTTTGGTCGCGCTCGTCATCCTCAGGGTCCACGGGAGAACAACAAAGCGGAGCACCCGAGTGACGGCATGATTATTACAAAACCGGGCTGAACCGAGACGTCCGCTCCGACGCCTATCTCTCGCAAGCAACCGAGCGGATTTACGCGATAAAACGGAGATCCGTTGGCGGGGACCGAGAGTTCGAATCCATCTCCCTCCGCCGGGGAGTCCGTCTCTTTACTAAGCTCAACGCTGTTGGCCAGCGCCCCACGCTTTTGCGGCATTCTTCGAGCGGACAGTAGCGGGCCACATTAAAAAGCAAGAACCCGGTTGAATTCCCGCCTGGGCTCTACGAGCTCCATAACAGATGGAAATGCGAGGGCCATACGATGGGCCAGGCAGCACGCCCTCGTCTTTGCACCAGCGGCCGGGTCGGCTCGAACGTATTCTTCCACCTGCGCTCACACGAGGTAGGCTGCCGCTGCGGCGAAGCCGAGCAGCGCGAGTGCGCTGAGTAGGATTGCCGGCCGTTCGGTCGCGGCGAGGCCGCCAAACCCGATGGCATAGGCAGCCTTTGCGATATTGTTTGCGGAGGCGGCGATCAGCACCGCTGCGGCGACTGCCGATAGGCTCATGCCCGGCGCACCGCCCTGAGCAAGGCTCAGCACAAAGGGATCGATATCGCTCGCTCCGACGAGCGCCGCGAGAGTAAAGATGCCAGTCTGACCGAAGACCGATTGGACCCAGGCGGTCGCCAACGATACCGCGAGAAACACCACGGCAAAGATTAGCGCTGTCGTTAGCTGCAATGGGTTTGCGGAAGGGATTGCCAGGTCGTCTGCATAGCCAGGCTGGATCTTCCTCCATTCCCACCAAGAGATCGCGGCTGCGACGGTAAAGAGAAAGCCCAAGCCAGGCAGCAGCGCAATAGGCGGGCTGAAGAAGGCGATCACCGCGGCGAGACGCGGATACATGACAGCCGTGGCCGCGATAATGCCCGCCGATAGCTCGGGCCGGCGCGTTACCGCTTCCTTTTGCCGCTTGGCAAGAACGACAGTGGTCGCGGTGGAGGAGTACGAGCCGCCGAGCAGCGCCGAAAGGAGCGCGCCCCCCTTTACCGGACGGTAGCGCTGCACGAGGTACGTCAAATAGGAGAGGCTCGAGATCGCGACCACCGCAAGCCAGATGTGATAGGGGGTCACCGGCGAAATCGCGATCAACTGGGTCTCGGGCACGAGCGGGAGAATAATGCCGACGAGAATGAGAAACTTCCCGGCGGTCAGGACCTCGTCCTGCGGGATCAGGCGCACAAAGCCGTGCATCCGCTCGCGCGTCCCGATAACCAGCACCGCCGCGACGGTCATGCCGACGGCGACCCAAGGGGGTTGCGTCAAGGCGATCGGTCCGAGGGCGTAGACGAGGAGGTTCGATACCGGGACGACCAGGGTCTTGCCGGAACCCGCTTCCAGCGACTGTTCGTGCCGGAGAAAGGCGTATAACCACGCACCCATGGCGAGGAGGCCGGCGCCAAATGCCAGGACCCAATGTGGTTCGACCAGATAAAGCATTGCTCCAGCCAGCCCGACCAGCGGGAACGTCCGGATACCGCCGGGGATCGTCGGTTCGTCTAGCTTGTAGGTTTCCTCGAAGGCGAGGCCGAGAAAAAAGGCCAGTGCGAGCAGCAGCGCCAGCCGCTCGGCGAGTTCGATGGGCGGCATCGTCTTCTGTACCATGCCAATCCCTCCGCGCGCGACAGCACACCGATGCGGTTGCACCTATCCTCCTGCAGGTCCGGAACCCGCTAGAAAAGGCATGCTCGGCTGGCGCCGAATCCTGCCGATGCACGCGCCGGCGGCGATCCTCGGTCTCCCCTCGGATCCGGTCCTCCGCCTCGCGGTGATGACCGGCAAGCGCCGCGTCAAAGCGGCGATAGGCGATCTCGCCCACTGAGAACGACGCCCAACTCGGCCGCTGATGCATGATGCCGGCGGGCATGTTTCTTAGTCGCCGGTTTCCGGGGTGGTCTCGAAAAAATGCTGTACTCAACGGGGGACCGAGGGTTCGAATCCACCTCCCTCCAGCAGAGAGTCTGTCTCTCGGCCGCATCCGCTTTCGAAGGTCCAGAACCCAGCCTTCCGCGCGGGTGTGCGCGGGTGGCTTGGCGACCGGGTCGGCAGAGACGCTTTGTGTGCTTCGATAGCGCACCGACCGGCGGCAATCTCTCTGTCGGGCCATATTCCAGTACCGCAGTGCCGCTGACGGTGGTCGGCGAGAATACCATCCCGGCCCCAAGATCGGTAGATCTCTGAATTCGGATCGGACTCAAGCAAAGCGGATCACGGTCCTCTGATCGTGCCAGGCAAGCGGCAGACGTGAGTGCTCGAGGAGCTTTTCTGCCGTCAAATCGCGCGGCTGCCGCCCCTCGAGGATGGCTTGTGTGATATCCGGCGCGAGATAGCTGAGGCGGACCAGCCGCGTGAAATAGGACCGGCTGACCCCTTCCCGCTGGGCGAGTGCCGCAAAGGGAACGCCTTCGCCTTCGGTGAGTGTCGCGTTGAACCGGCGCGCCCTGAGGAGCAGCTTGATTAATCGCGCGTCGGGTTTCGCCGCGGCAAACGGATCGGTGCTGTCGATCACCATCCTGATCTCCCGCCCCGCGCGGCGCAGGTGTACTGGCACCGACAGGGTCTGGATTTCGTCGTCGGTCATGCTCTGCAAGGGTGTCGCAGTAACATCGAGTAGCACGTTGAGCCGAGATGGGCGGAGACGGATCTCGATCCGGTCGACGTTCATCTCGATCCGTTCGATCAGGGCAGCGAGGACTGCACGCTGGCGCGCAACCGGCAACTGCGGCCAGTACTTGCCGAGATCTGCGGCCCGCGCGACAAGCCGCTGCTGCATTGATGCGTCCGTGAGCCGTGCCGAAGTCGATTTGTAGATGCTGCCGGGATCGAGAAGCCATTGGTGCACTCGGCGGCTCACGAGCTGCTCGATCTCCGCGGCCGGGATCCGCAGCCCGACGGAGTCGTCGGTCCGATCTTTCGTGATCAGCGAGCGGGAGACATAGTAGCGGTAGCGCGTGCCCTTCTTTACTGCATAGCTCGGCGTCATCCGATTGCCCTCGCCATCAAACAGCATGCCAGCGAGGAGGCTCGGCTGCGCAGTTTTTCCGCCATCGTTGCGCTGGGCAGAGTTGCTGGCAACCTGGGTCTGGACCGCCTCCCAGAGCGGCTGATCGATAATCGGCTCATGTTCGCCAGGATAGGATTGTGTATTGTGAACGATCTCGCCGCGATAA
>DATEQL010000515.1:0-8140 GCA_035272665.1 Allostellaceae bacterium | reverse complement strand
TCGGGTCATCGAATCCGATGGGCGCGGCATCAGGCTCGACCGCACCGTTTTCTATCCGACCGGTGGCGGCCAGCCCGGCGACACTGGCGTGCTGCGCTTTCCTTCGGGTCGGACGATCGCGATCGTTGACACCGCCAAGGGTGATGCACCCGAGGAGGTGATCCACGTCCCCGCACCCGGCTCGGTGCTCCCCGATCCCGGCACCGAACTCGTTGCCGAGATCGATTGGGACCGGCGCTACCGACTGATGCGCATGCACACTTGCCTGCACCTGCTGTGCAGCATCGTCCCGGGAGCGGTGACTGGTGGTCAGGTCTCCGACGGCAGGGGGCGGCTCGACTTCGACGTCCCCGGATCGAGCCTCGACAAGGAGGCGATCGGGAGCCGGCTCAATGCACTGATCGCCGAGGGTTACCCGGCCGGTCCGCGCTGGATCACCGATGAGGAGCTTGCCGCCAAGCCCGAGCTCGTGCGCACGATGTCAGTCAAGCCGCCGAGCGGCATGGGCCGCGTGCGGCTGATGGAGATTGTTGGGGTCGACCTGCAGCCCTGCGGCGGAACCCATGTCCGTAACACCGCCGAGATCGGCCCGGTCGCGGTGATGAAAATCGAGAACAAGGGCAAGCAGAACCGCCGCGTGATCCTCGCCTTCGCGGAGTGACCCGATGCCCTATGCCCGCCCCGAAGCGCTGGTCGGCACCGACTGGCTCGCCGCACACCTCGCGGACCCGCATGTCCGGGTCGTCGATTCGTCCTTCAAATTGCCGGGCATTACCCCGACCGCGCGTCAGGACTTCGACCAGGGCCACATCCCGGGTGCTGTGTTTTTCGATATCGACGACATAGCGGAGCCCGGCACGAGTCTGCCGCACATGATCCCGTCCGCCGATCTCTTTGCGCGCAAGATCGCCGCACTCGGTATCGGCGACGGTGACCGGGTCGTCGTCTATGACAGTGTCGGTCTGTCTTCGGCTGGGCGCGCCTGGTGGATGCTGTGCCTTTACGGGCATCATGAGGTCGCGGTCCTCGATGGCGGCCTGCCCAAATGGAAGGCCGAGGGACGGCCGCTCGACACCGCCCTCCCGACCCCCGCGAGAGGTCATTTCACGGCACGGTTCGACCCTTCCCTGGTCCGCGACAAGCGGGCCCTGATCGAGAACATGGCAACCCGCCGCGAGCAGGTCGTCGATGCGCGCGCCGCCGGCCGCTTCGACGGCACCGCCCCCGAAGCCCGGCCCGGCTTGCGCGGTGGTCATATCCCCGGTAGCCGCAATCTCCCCCATGAGCGCGTCACCGATCCACTCACCCGTCAGCTGAAGAACGCCGAAGAGCTGAGCCAATTGTTTCGCGATGCCGGGGTAGCGCTCGACCTGCCGGTCGTGACGAGCTGTGGTTCCGGCGTCACCGCCTGCGCGCTCGCCTTTGCGCTGCACCTGATCGGGCATCCCGGAGCCGCCGTCTATGACGGCTCCTGGTCCGAATGGGGCTTGCCGGGCGACACCCCGGTCGAGACCGGCCCCGCCATCGCGAAGATGCGGTGACGGTGCTCGAGGACGTTATCACCTATCTCGAGATGCTGGAGCGGCCGACGGGGCGGCACGTCCCGATGCCGCACGACAAGCTGGCGCTGATGCAAGCCGAGAACTGCTCGGTCGAGTTCTATCGCTATCTCTACAACACCGTCGGCGAGCCTTGGTTTTGGTTTGAACGGCGGCTTCTCACCGATTCGGCACTCACCGCTCAGATCCACCGGTCAGGGATCGAGATCTTCGTGTTGTACGTGCGCGGCGTGCCGGCCGGCTTTTTCGAGCTCGACACGGCGGCTCCGCGCGAGACCAAACTCTGCTACTTCGGACTCGCTCCCGATTTTATCGGGCGCCGGCTCGGCCCTTACCTGTTGCAGGCGGCGATCGACCGGGCTTGGTCGCGGCCGATCGACCGCTTCTGGCTGCACACCTCGACCTTCGATCACCCGAAAGCGTTAGGCGTCTATCAGCGGGCTGGCTTTGTCGTCTATGCGCGCCGCGCGGTAGTGTTCGAGGATCCCCGCGAGCGAGGAACCTTGCCGCGCACGCTCGGCCACCGGCTGCTGCCGCCGTTGGATTAGGCAAGCCCAAGGCGGCGAATTCGGCCCCGAACCAGCCTACGCCGGTGGCGAGCTGCCCGGGAAATCGACCGAATTCGGCTTGTGCGGAGCGATGCAGAAGCCTCTTCGCTTCCCGCCCCGCATTCTTTGGCAGGTTCTTCAGAACCGGGCTAGTGCGACGCGCCCGACCTGTCCACTAAGCCACTATCGGGAGGCTCGCCGGTCGGTAAAATCGGATGAGTCGGGGGGCCGTTGATTAGGGCATCCCGGTCGGGAGCACTTTATGCCTGCTAAGCGTAACCATACCGCGATCCTCGGGCGCGTGACGCTGACTGGGCTGACGATCTGGGCGCTGCTGATGATCGTTCCAGACCTTTACCGGGTTGTCAGGCCGCTCGGATCGTTCGGACTTTTGGTCACTACGCGGGCGTGGTCTACGACACCCGCGGCCCATTTCCGGAAGAAGCCGCGTCGCCGGCTTGGCGGGCCGGGATCCGGGTCGGCGATCGCATCGATCTCTCGCAAATGCGCTGCATCCCGGTCGACACTGCGACCTGCGCAACCGTTTTGGCGGTGATCGGCGGGCTGCAATACGTCAATCCCGGTCGCACCGCCCGGCTCTCCTTGAAAGCGACGCCCGATCATCCGGCACCCCAGGTCGAACTCGTCGCCGAACAGCCACCGGTCAATTAGTTGGCAGAGGTCGTCCTCGTTCTCGACGAAATAGCCGGTATCCTGTTCGTTCTGGCGGCGGCATGGCTGGTTTGGAGGCGCCCCGGCGGGATGAGCTGGGGCTTTTTCCTTTATGCAATCTGGTTCAACCCCGGCCAGGGTTTTCAGTTCTATGCGCTGCTGCAGCAATGGCCGGCTGTGTTGCTTGGGCAATACATCGCCGGCGGGCTCGCGCAGGCTGCCGGCTATACCGGTTTTCTGCTTTTCGTATTGCGCGTCCCGGCAGACAGGAGCGAGCGCCGGTGGCGGCCTGTCGAAAGGGCTTTGCCACTGGTCGCTCTCGCTCTCGCATCGCTTCAGCTTCTCAGCATGGCCTACCTGTTCGGGTATCGCACGGCGACGGTCACGCGTGCGACACTCCTCTCCGGCTACGCCGTCGATGCCGCCGCTCTGATCATCCTGTTGGCGCGCCGCAGAGGCCAACCGCCGCTCGATTATCAGCGCCTCCGCTGGGTGATTTGGGGATGTTTGATCGGCCTACCCGCTTTCATCCTCGCAGAGCTCCTGCAGGACACGACCCTATTGCGGGGCGTCCTGGAAGGTTTCACGCCGCCGGAAGAGGTGCCTGGCCTGCTCTATCTGCTCAACAGCATTCTCTGCTTTCTTGTCTTCGAAGCCGTTCGCCGGCCGCGTGTCGTCAGCGTATCGATCCCGCTTCGTCGGGCTACGATTTTGGGCCTTATTCTCAGTCTGCCGACACTCCTTCTCCATCAGCAGGTCGACCGGATCCACGAGCTGTTGCCTCTGCCAGGGTGGATGTGGATCGCGATCGCCTCGGTTCTGCTATTTCTGATCTCCCGGCTTCATGAATTCGCCGTGAACCTCGTTGAGCGCGAGTTCAACCTGACCTTCCGCCGGGCTCAACAACAACTAGGCCAGGCGGAGGCGATCCTGAGGGCGGGCAGCTTCGCCAAAATCGAGCACCTGCTGGTAAGCGCGCCGGTGCAGACACTCGGTCTTGCCTCTGCCGCTGTTTTCCGGGACGAGGGCGGGGCCTTGTATCGCCGTCAGAACGGGGCCGGGTGGGAACCGCGCGACACGGCAGCGTTAGATCCGCAAGCCCAGGTGCTGGCGGGCCTGACCGCGGAACAGCCGCTACACATCGATGCCGACGATGCCGACGATGCCGACGATGCCGACAGGATCCGGCTTCCCTCGGGTCTTAGAAGACCTGTTCTGGCGATTGAAGTGGGCAACCCGCTGCGGTGCTTCGGCGTCGCGCTCTATGGGCCTCATCTTTCGGGCGCCGATCTGGATGTGAACGAGTGCGCCGTGCTGGGCGAGTTCGCGGCGCGTGCGGCGGTTGCTTACGCACAGGTCGAGACCGATCTGCTGCGGCAGCAAATCAAAGCGCTCGAACAGCAATGGGGACGACTTTACGAAAATTGATCCGACGCACGGCAATTTGGCCCCTGACGATTAACCGGTCGCGACGCGGCCGACACCTTCGATGACCTCGTCCCAGTCGTCAACTTCGCGGTCCTGCGGGTGGACCATCACATGCTGCACGCCGGCTGCTTCGTAGGCGGCGACCCGGTCGCGCATCATGCTGACATCCTTGCCATCCCAGTGCGAGCGCACCGAGATCGTGAAGCCCGGCCCGGGGCGGTCACGGCGCAGGCGCTTGACCACCTCGCCCGCTTGCTCCGGCGTCACCTGGCTGCCGTGCCAGCCGTCGCCGATGCGCACAGTGCGGCGATGCGCCGCTTCGGAGCGGCTGCCGTGCCACATCGGGATGTGGCTCACCGGCTGCGGCAGCATCGTCATGTCCTTGACCACCGCGGGAATGTATTTCGCGTCGAAATTGACCGGATCCTGCGACCACACCGCGCGCATCATCGCGATGCCCTCGTCCATGCGCCGGCCGCGCTCGTTGAAAGGCACGCCGAGTGCCGCGAATTCGGGCTCCAACCAGCCGACGCCGACGCCGAGGATCAGCCTGCCGCCCGACAGATTGTGCAGGGTCGCCAATTCCTTGGCGAGCGGCAGCGGATGGCGCATCGGCAGGACGATGACGCTGGTGCCGAGGCGCACCCGCTCCGTCACCGAGGCAACCCAAGTCAGGGTCAGGATGGGATCGTAGAATAAGGGCGAGCGCGGAAACTGCGCGCGCGGCACGATGATGTGTTCGCTGACCCACACGTCGCTTAGCCCGAGCGCCTCGGCGCGCTGCGCATGGCGCTTGATCAAGGCTGGGCTCGCCTGCGATCCCGCATGCGGCAGATGAATCCCGAGTTGCATCCCAACTTCTCCCGTGCTCGTCTGATTTCAGAATGCCGGGGTAACAGCCAACAAGAAAGGAGGAAGGATGCGCTTTACCGACAAGGTTGCGCTGATCACCGCGTTCGCCAACGGGATCGGGCGCGCAACTGCCGAGATCATGGCTCGTGAAGGTGCGGTCGTCGTCGGCGTCGACAATCACCAGGGCCGCCTCGTGGAGGCGGTGGCGGCGCTGCGAGAGGCGGGTGGCAAGGCCCAGGGCCGGCTTTGCGACGCCCTCGATGCCGGGCAGGTCGAGGCGACCGTCACCTCGGTCGAGAAGGAATTCGGCGGGATTGACATCCTCGTCAACGCCGTCGGCGGGAGTACGATCATTCCGAATTCCGGCGCGGGGGTCGACGAGCTGACCCTTGCCGAATGGCAGCGCCTGATCGCCTTCAATCTCGACGGAACGTTTCTCTTCACCCACGCCGTGGTGCCGATCATGAAGCGGCAGCGGCGCGGCAAGATCGTCAACCTGGCTTCGATTGCCGGTCGTGGCTTGAGCCCTACGAGCAGCAGCGCCTATGCCGCGGCCAAGGGCGGGATCATCGCCTTCACGCGCAAGCTGGCCTTCGAGCTCGGGCCCTTCGGCGTCACGATCAATGCGATCGCGCCCAGCCTCACCTTGACCGAGCGCATCCGCCCGCATTGGGAGAAGCGGACACAAGAGGCGCAAGCGGCGGAAATCGAGCGCACGCCGTTACGCCGCGTCGCCGAGGCGGCGGACCAGGCCAAGGTCATCTGTTTTCTGGCGTCGAGCGACGCCGATTTCGTGACCGGGGTCACGATCGACGTAACCGGAGGGAATTAATGCGATGACGACATTCGTATTGATCCACGGGTCCTACCAGGGTGGTTGGATTTGGCAGCGCGTGGCGACCCGACTGCGCGCCGCCGGGCATACGGTCTATGCTCCGACATTGGATGGCTGCGCCGAGCGCAAGCATCAGGTCCGAGCGGGCATCACGACCGAGACGCACGCTGCCGAGATCGCCGAGATGCTGTTCTACGAGGACCTGCGCGATGTCGTGATGGTGGGTACGAGCTCGGGCGGCATGGTGCTTTGCCGCGCCGCCGAAGCGGCACGCGACCGGATCAGCCGGGTGGTCTTCGTCGATGCGTTGGCGCTATTCGACGGGGAGCGGATCCGCGACATCGTCAGGCGCTCGACGGCCGTTCCGAGCGGGCTGACCGCCGGGCCCTCGCCTGCGGACGCAGAAATGCGGCTCTTCGCCGATCTCGACCCGCCAACGCGCGGCTGGGCGCTCGAGCGTTATACTTTGCACCCGATCGGGATCTACGAGCACCCGGTCCGGCTAGAGAGCTTCTGGTCTCAGCCATGGGCGGCGACGGTGATCTGGTGCCGTCGCGCCGTCAACCCGGGGGAGGCGCATCAGCGCCGCGCCGCTGACCATCTCAAGGCAAAGTGGTTCGAACTCGACACCGGCCACTATCCGATGCTCAGCATGCCGGGCGAGCTGACCGCGCTGCTGGCCGCCGGCGGCTAAGCCGGCGCGAAACGCGCGCTCGGCGCCCCCACTTGAGCTGATCGGCGACTTTGTCGAGGCCGGCTTTGGAGCAGGCTTCATCCCTCTCGCCGCCAAGTGCGCCAGACACCCCAACTGCAGCGCAATGATATCCTCGCTGAGATCACAACGATCGTCCCGTCTGATCGTTCCGTTGAGGCCCGCACCCGGGCGCTTTTGCTGGCACCTCCAACATCGTCCTCGGCTGAATCAGCGGGAAGCGGCGATCTGTCGCTTCCCGCCGGCGATCAAGTTCAGGTTTTTGGGGCTGCTCAGGGCACCACCGCCGGCAAGGTGGAGGGGCTGGGTGTAGCCGGGCTGCACATCGGGTGGCCGTAGCCACTGGTGCTTTGGCTCAGCGTTCCGACCGGGTCCAGCAAGCCTCCGTTGGAAGTTGCCGTTATGTCGTAGATGATATTATCATCGGGTGGCGTACCGGCCGAATTCACCCCGTCGACCCCGGTGAAATGATCGAGGACCAGAGCGTGACGAACCCGCCAGGCGACGAAGTGGTCGGTGCAGGAGGTGTCGCCGCTGACACCAAGGCCGCCGATCCTTACACCGCCCTGAGCGTATAGCGCGAGGCCGCCGCCAAACACGTTCACGCCGCCGATGCGGCTGCCAACCATTGGGTCGAACTGCGTGCCGAACGTCGCCGCCTCTCCCTGGTAGGCTATTTCCGGATCGACCGGGTTGCTGTGCTGCAGGCCGTAAAGACTACCGCCCGGCTGCACTGCCGAGTACAAATTGGCCGTCGACAAGGCCAAGCCCATGCCGTTCAGCCGCGCACCGTTGCTCAGGCTGAAATCGTTTGCGGTGTTTGCCTTTTGCGCGGAAATGATCCGGCTGCCGAGCCACTGAGCCGCGGACGTGCTACCCGAAAACGCGACCGCACAGACGGTTCCGTCAACGGCAACCAATGTCGCCCACATGTTGTTTGCGAGGCCGCCGTTCATAGCTGCAACCGCAGCTTGCAGCTGTGTTCTGAGTGCGCTTTGGCTCGGCAGGACTTGACATTGGGCAAGGTATTCTTGCGCAAAAGCTGGATAGGTCAGCAACAAGCTCATCGAGCCCGAAATGATCAAACGTCGGATGTTCATATTTCTCCCCATCTGAAGGCAGCTCCTTTGAAACCTACGGTAAGCCCCGTCATGTGCCGCAGTCTCCGTTATGTGGATTGGCCTCACGACGAGATCGAGCAACCTACCAGAGATAGAATGCCTTGTCCCGCAGTTGACGAAATTTTGACTTTATAGGATTGCGCCGGCATTGTGAGTGCGCAGGTAATGTGCCTCTATCGGGCAAATGAGCCGACCTCGGCGTTAACGGGAGGAGACCGATCGTATGGATATCGCTTCCTGGTCACCGCGCATGCTGTCGGTGCTGCGCATCATGACGGGCCTTCTGTTCTTGGAGCACGGGACCCAGAAGCTCCTGGGTTTTCCGCCTCCTGCGAACCCCGGTCCAGCGCTGTTCTCGCTGCTGGGTTTCCAAGGGATTCTTGAGCTGGTGGGAGGCATCCTTATTCTGATCG
>DATEQL010000514.1:0-2064 GCA_035272665.1 Allostellaceae bacterium | reverse complement strand
TGCCGAAAGCGTTTTGATGGAACAGGTCCTGCGGAAATCTCTCATTGACTGATCTCCTTATAGTTCGCGGGTCCGGCGCGCCATGGCGTCCTCCCAAAGATTGCCCCGGTCGTCGTCGAAGATCAGTTTGGGCTCCTCGGGGGCGGTGAACCAGTCGTGGCGGGCGAATTCGGCTTCGAGCTGACCCGGCCCCCAGCCCGCATAGCCGAGCGCAAAGAGGGTCTTCTCGGGGCCCCGATGGTGCCCGATGTCGCGCAGGATCTGACGGCTCGCGGTCATCGCCACGCGGGCGTCGACATCGATGGTGTCGTCGCGCCGGTATTCGGCGCTATGGACGACAAAGCCGAGCTCCGGCTGGACAGGACCGCCGGCAAAGACGCGCAGATTACCCTCGATCCCCGAGACATCCTCGCCGGGCGCCTCCAAGAGGCTCGCTATCGACTTCTCGCCGACCGGCCGATTGATGACGATGCCGAGAGCCCCCTCCTTGTCGTGCTTCACCATCAGGATGACGGTGTGGGCAAAGCGCGGATCACCGATCGTCGGCGCAGCGATCAGCAGCTGACCGGTCAGCGAAGCGATGTCGGGGGCATCGGCAGCCGCGGGAGCGAGCAGCATCGCCGCGAGGATCGTCGCAGCCGGAAGTGAGCGAAGGGTCGTCGCGCGCGGGAAAAGCATGCCGTCACTCGTGCAAAGGGCGCGAGTAACTTACATCGCAGGTCGCCGGCTCGGAAAGCGATGGTAATATTCTTTCGCCGCAAAGAGGGGGAAGCGCCCATGTCAGATCAGTCCTGGATCATCACGACGGCTGTCGGAACCGGCGAGCGGGGCTTTGGCGGGGATGACGGGCCGGCCGAACGGGCCTCGTTGAACGGCCCTTTCGACGTCGGCTTCGACAGCGACGGCAATCTCTATTTCTCCGACACGTTCAATCACCGCATCAGGCGCGTTGGTGCGCGGACCGGCATCATCACCACCTGTGCCGGCTCGGGAGAGGCCGGCTATGCGGGGGATGGCCGCCCGGCCACCCGCGCCAAGCTCAACGAGCCTTACGGCATTGCGATCGACAAGGCGGCGAATATCTACATCGCCGACCGGCACAACCACTGCGTCCGCCGGGTCGACCGCACCTCGGGCGTGATCACGACCCTGGCCGGCAACGGCTCTGCGGGGTTCAGCGGCGACAGCGGCCCCGCCTCACGGGCCGGAATGGTCGAGCCGAACGGGCTCGCGCTCGATCCCGCGCAGGCCCGGCTCTTTATCGCCGATGTGGCCGACAACCGCGTTCGCGTCCTTAATCTCGCATCAGGGACGATCGCAACCTTCGCCGGAACCGGCGAGGCGACGCACAGCGGCGACGGCGGACCGGCGACGGCGGCCGGGATTCATGGCGCCCGCGCGGTCAAGGTGGCGGCCGACGGCACCGTCTACATCCTCGAGCGCCAGGGCAGCACGTTGCGGGCGGTCGACCCCCGCACCGGGATCATCACGACCATCGCCGGCACCGGCGCCCGCGGCTACAGCGGCGACGATGGCCCCGCCCTTGGTGCGATCTTCGACGCGCCCAAGGAGCTGGCGATCGATCGCGAGGGCAACCTGTTGATCGTCGATACCGAGAACCACGCGATCCGCCAGGTCGACATCCGCAGCGGGACGGTCGTCACTATCGCCGGCGGCCGCCAAGGGGGCGAAGGCGACGGCGGCCCCGCCGGCGCCGCTTCGCTCGACCGGCCGCACGGCGCCGCCGTTGCCGCCGACGGGTCGATCTATATCGGCGACACCAACAACCACCGGATCCGCAAGGTCACGCGGCGGGAATGAGCGGCTATCTTCCCTTCCCCCGCAATCGGGGGAGGGTTAGGGTGGGGGCTGAGCTCGCTCGCCTTGTTGGCGGTGTCCCAGCTCTACATCACGCGATCGAAATTGTCCGGCCGCTCCAAGACCGCCGGCTGAGTTCCGCTGCCGATCCGCTGCCGACCCCGTTCCGGCACGCCGAAATTCCGCTGTCGGCCAGCGCGGCTATATCGGGATCAACAGATTGATTACAAATAGATTCTTGACCCT
>DATEQL010000513.1:0-23515 GCA_035272665.1 Allostellaceae bacterium | reverse complement strand
AGCCGATTGGCGAACGGGTAGTCCACCAGATACGACGACATCGACAGCAGGTGGATGTCCTTGGGATGCTCCACCCGATAGCGTTGCAGGGCGCCGAGATAATCTCGGTAGCCCAGCTCGGTGAACAACTGTTCTAGGATTGCCCAGTAGCGGTCGCGACACGCCGAGCCGAATTCGCGTTCGAGATGCCGCTTCAGGTCGGCCTGGATGCGGTCATTGTCGAGCAATGTGTTGTCGACATCGACGAGGAAGACCGTCTGGTCAGGAGTGTTCATCGAAAAAACTCGTGGTGGCGCGGGCTCGGCTGGGGCTCGTTGACAGGTAGTTTGACCATTGCTCGTGCTCTGTCCAGATGATCTTCCCCGACTGTGCCGACCGGCATCACGATCGGGAACGCGCGGGGCCGGGGGCGAGGCGGCGCCACAAGCGCCCGCCCTCGAGGGCCTGCCACGCGGCGAGGGCGGGCAGGCCGATCGCCAAATCGCGCGCCCGCTTCAGCAGCGAAAGGGCCAACGCCATCTCCGGCGTAAGCCCGAAGGCAGCACCCAGCAGAATATAGGCCCCTTCCTGTACGCCGGCCGCGTTGGGGACCGCAAAGGCGACGGTGCGGATCGCATAGACCAGGCTCTCGATCACCAGGACCGCTGCGAAATCGAGCGGGATGCCGGCGAGGTAGAGCGCGATCCAGACCTCCAGCGCGCTGGCGACCCAGCAGGCGAGATGGAGAAGAAAGCCAATCCACAGACCGGGCTTGAGCCGGTAGATGCGGCCGAGCTCCATATGAACCGAGGCGGCCCCGGCGGCCGTCCGATCGGCCCAGCCGCGGCCGAGCGTGCGGGCGAAACGATCGAACAGATCGAAGCCGTGGCGCTGGATGACCACGAACGCGATCGCGATCAGGCCGGCCACGGTGACGCCGATCGCGATCGGCAACGCGACCCGCAAATCGGGCCGCAAATGGACGAGCAGAACGAGGCCGAGCGCCGCATAGGCGAGCTTGGCGAAGAATTCGAGGCTGAGGTCGACGATCGTGCTCGCGGTGGCGACGGCACCCGGTATCCCCGCCAGGCTCACCACCCGAACGCCGAGGACGCACCCGCCCATCTGGGACAGCGGCAGCAACTCCGAGCCCGCGTCGCGGATCAAACGACCCCACACAAAGACCCAGGCGGGCGTGTCCGGCACAAGTGCTCGCCAAGCGATCCCCATGACGGCGATCAGCGCCAAGTGGATCGAGCAGATTGCGGCGAACCCGCCCCAGCCGATGGCGAGGAGCGACCGGACGACCGCATCGGCACCGAAATGGGCGACGAATGCCCCGATCAACGCCAAACCGGCGGCCGCGCCGACGATCGGAAAGAGCTTCACGCGCTCCTTTCACCCGATCGACGGGACCCGCAGCATCAGCTCGCTGCACGGCGCGGGCGGAGCGCCTGGCGGAAGGCTTGTGGAACCGTGAGGTTCGGCGTCGCAGCACATTGGTTCATCACTTTGCCGACATTGTCATCGATCTTGCTGACGTCAATGACGCGAATGCCCGCCTTGGCGGCCAGATAGCCGTAATAGAACATCGCTGCGGCGGCGCGATCGTCGTTGGATGCGCCGAGCAGGTCGGAGCAGCGTACCCGCTCGACATCCCACGTCCTCCCCGGACCAATTTGGGCCTCGGATGGGCCAGGCGGGGGGATTGCCGCCGCGGGAGCGGGCGCCGGAGGAGGAGCTGCCGAGGCCTGCATCGGTTCCGGTGATTGCGGCGCGCACGCGGCGAGCCAGAGCACCAAAAGCCCGGGAACGAACCTGGTGTTCATCGCTTGCCTCTGCTCGATAGGGGATCGCACGGCCGACGTCAGTAGCAATAGCCCGAGCTGCGTGCCGTGCCGCGACGGACGGCACCGCCGATCGCACCGACACCCGCTCCTATCGCGGCGCCGCGCCCGGCATTTCCGCCGATTGCTCCTAATAGCGCTCCGCCGGCCGCACCCCGAGCCGCTCCGTTGAGTGGTCCCCGCGTAACCGCATAGCAGGGCGGCCGCCCATAACCCGGCGGTGGCGGATAGTATTGTGCATATTGAGGAGCCGCGGATGCCGGCATTGCGGCGAAAATCCAGCCCACTGCACAAGACAAGATCACGCATCGAGTCATTTCGGCACCACATGACCTCTGATCAGGCAACCGTCCCCCGGGATCGGAACCATGTTAAGGTGTCGGCTTTCCAACGGCAATAGTCGCGCACACGAGATCTGTACCGAAAGGCTCTGCGACAAACCTGTCCAACCCCCGGTTCGCTTGCCGGTTCGAGCAAGCCCGTGCTAGTTTCCGCGGCTAGCGCGGCCCCGAAGCAAGATCAGGAGCGATCCATGGCAGCTGGCACGGCAGCCCAGACCACCACGGGCGAAGAGGCCGCGCTGCAGGCGGTCGCCGCGGCGATGCGGGATGCCGCGACGACGGCTTCGGAGCATGCCGTTAAAATGAAGCAGTCGGCGAGCGAGATGGGTGCCACCGCGCTGGAGAGCATCTCGCGGATGGTCTACACCGGCTCCTACGTCCTGGCATACGGCGTCGTCTACGCCGCGGTGTTCGTCGCCCAGTCGTTGCCTCAGGAGAACCCGATCATGCGGGGGTTCCAAGACGGCGGGCGAGCGGCCATGGACGAGTTCGCTAACAGCTAGGGACCCGTTCGGGGGTCGCCGTTGTTTTCGCTCCCTGCTGGCCCGGCCGATTTCGTTGTTCGTTCGACCTTGAATTCGTTGCTCCACGGGTAACGAAATTCGCATCTAACGGACTAATCCGACGCGTTCTTTTCGACCGCGAAACGGGTTTGTTCGGGCATCGGACCGCGATTTTCGTTGTATTTGGGTCGGCGCCGAGTACCTACAGCCCTCGCACGGTTTCGGCGACCAGCCAATCGACGACGGCGGCGAGCGCCGCAGCACGCGTCGCACCGGCGGTGAGCGCGTGGTCGAAGACCGCGAGCTGGCGATGCGCGCTCGTTCCGCGGGCGAGGATCTCGTGCGCCTGAAACACCTCGTCGAGGCAGCCAAAATGACGCGCATCCGGCTCGACGAGCGCCAGCATCTCGTCGAGCAGCTCGGCGTAGGGAAAGATCGCGCCGCGGCCGAAATCGACGAGGCCCTGGTCGGAGCCATAGCGCTGCGCCCGCCAGCGGTTCTCGTCGATCAGCATCCGCGCGTAGATCCGCCAGCGCTGGTTCTCGCGCTTCAACCGCCACAGCATGCGCAAGAGGCAGCGGAACAGCGCGGCGATCGACAGCGAGTCGTCGAGCGTTGTGCAGCTGTCGGTGATGCGCATTTCGAGCGTCGGAAAGCGGGCGCTCGGCCGCAGATCCCACCACAGTTTGGTTGCGTCGTCGATCAGCCCGGCAGCGACCAGGATGTCGACGTGACGCCGGTACTCGCCCCAGCTGGCAAACCGTTCGGGGGTCCCAGTGCGGGGCAGCTCGTCGAAGACGGCCAGTCGATAGGATTTGAGCCCGGTGTTCTCGCCTTGCCAGAACGGCGAGGAAGTCGACAATGCCAAGAGATGCGGCAGGAAATAGGAGGCTTGGTTCAATAGATCGATGCGCAGCTCGTCCTCGGGGATGCCGATATGAACATGCAGGCCGCAGATCGCCAGCCGACGCCCGACCCCTTGCAGATCGTCGCGCAAGCTCGCATAGCGGCTGCGCTCGGTGGTCTTCTGCGCGTCCCAGCGGGCAAAGGGGTGCGTCGCCGCGGCGACCGGCGCCAGACCGTGACGCGCCGTCACCCCGGCGACGGTCGCGCGTAGCCGTCGCAGGTCGGCGCGGGCCTCGCCGAGGCTGGCGCAGACCCGGGTTCCGACCTCTATCTGCGAGCGCAGAAACTCCGGGCTCACCTGCCCGGCGAGCAATGCCTCGCACTCGGCCAGCATTTCGGGCGGCGGATCGCCGACGACATCGCGGGTCGTGCGGTCGACGAGGAAATACTCCTCCTCGATGCCGAGGGTAAATTCCGGTTCCGATTGGAGCACCTTTGGCTCACCTCACGCCGAGGATCGAGCCGGTCTGTGAACGTGGATCGCGCCGCGGCCACCGGCCGCTCTCGACCTGGTGAAAGAACTCGGCGCAGCTGCGATTGAAGAGATCCGGCTCTTCGAGGTTGAGCGCGTGCCCGGTATTTGGGAAGATGACCAGCGCCGCGGTCGGAATGGTCCGCTTCATCAGCAGGCCCGGTTCGAGGCAGGGGTCGTCCTCGTCGCCGCTCATGATCAAAGTCGGCAGATCGAGGTTGCGCATCCGGTCGGCCAGATCCCACAGCGAGGGCCGGCGCGCCTGCACGCCGCGCATCGTCTTTGCCGAGCCCGGAGTCGAATGCTCGGCAAGGCGGGCGGCAAACTCGGCCCAGCCGCGGGGGTCCTTGTTCTGGAACTGCACCCGGGTCGGACCAATCCCATAGGTCTGCGCAGCGATCTTCATGCCCGCGCTTTCGATCAGCGCCGCTGTCTTGGCCGTTTCGTCGTGGAACTGCTGGCGTTTGCCCGGCTCGGCGCCGTAGCCGCATCCGGCCACGACAAGCGAGGAGGCTCGGTCGGGATAGGCCAAGCCGAAATGGAGCGTAGCAAAACCGCCCATCGAAACGCCGACAACGTGCGCTTTGACGACCCCGAGCGCGTCGAGCACGGCGCGGATATCGTCGCGGGCGCGATCTTGCGAATAGCGGGTGGCATCCTCCGGCACGTCGGATGGCGGGTAGCCGCGGGCGTTGTACGCGATGCAGCGATAGCGTCGGGCGAAATAGCGCACTTGCGGTTCGAAGCCGCGGTAGTCGTCGGCGAACTCGTGAACGAAGACGATCGGCGTACCCGAACCGGCCTCCTCGTAATAGAGGTGGACGCCGTCATCGGTGGTGATGTGTGGCATCGCGATCCTTTCGTATCCGAGGCTGGTTCATCCTAGGAGCGCCCGCGCGCGGGCCGCAAGCGCTGTTGGCACGATTCTTGTGAAGAGAAACGCAGGTCCGGGCCCGCGCGGCGTGCGCAAAGGCCGATCCGGGCCGGGATCGCCGGATCGCATCCGGACCTCATTCCCGGACCAGCCCTCTCCCGTGACCAACCGCTGAGCAACTGCTCAGGATCACATCCTGACGCAGCACGCATCCCGATGCTTCGACGGCTCGTCAGAAGGTTCCTGCGGTACAGAAGCGCCAAGTGGATCCATCGAGCCCGTAGAGCAGCGCGAAACGCTCATTCCCGGCATGGGCGATGACGACCGTGAAGCGTTGACCGGTGCAAGACGAGGCGGGCGTTCCGGGCGCCGGCATCTTCTTGGCGGCGGCGCAACTCGCGGCCGTCTCGGGCAGGCTTGCCGGCGCGGCGACCAGGTGCTTGCCACCCGCGACCACAAAATAATCCACCGGCTCTCCCTGCTTGACCACGGCGCGCAGCTCAAGCCGCGCATGGCGCGACTTGTACACGCCGGCCTGCTGCTCGCCGTCGGTCATCCCGGAGGGCACCGGACGAAACACGATTGCCGCGCAAGCCGGGGCCGCCTTTTGAGCCGGCGGCTTGGTCGCCGCGCCGGCCGTCAGCACGGCGAAACCGAGGGCCAAGCCGATACCGACCGCGAGGATGCTCTTCATCGTCTATCCCCATCTCGGCATAGAGTGGGCTTGTAGTTTTGCAAAGCGCTCGGCAGTAGAGTCAACCGCATGTTCGCGGTCGGGATCGCCCTGCTGACTGCCCTGTTGGTCGAGACGGTCCCGGCGGCGGGGGCGGCACTCGCCCTCGTGCTCGCCGTCGATGTCTCGGCGAGTGTCACGGCGGATTCCTATTTGCTGCAGCATGACGGGATCGCGTGCGCCTTTACCAACCGGCACCTCGTCGACGCGATATCAGCCGTCCCCGGCGGGATCGAGGTGCTCGTCCTCGAGTGGTCCGACCCCGACAAGATCGCGGTCACCGTCGACTGGACGCGGGTCGCCGACGCTCCGAGTGCTGCTGCCTTCGCCGCCGCTGTGCGGGCGACCCGGCGGAGCTCGGACGGACTGACCGCGATCGGCCCCGCGCTGCTGGCTGCCGCGGCAGCCTTCGATCGCTTGCCGGAGCCGGCCGCACGTCGGGTGATCGACATCTCCGGGGATGGGATGGCCAATATCGGGCTACCGCCGGCGGCGGCACGCGACCGCATCGTGGCCGCCGGGACCGCGATCAACGGGCTTGCGATCCTGACCGAGGAGCCCTGGCTCGAAAGCTATTATCGCAACAACGTGATTGGCGGCCCGGCGGCCTTCGTCGTCGCCGCGCGGAATTTCGACAGCTTCGCCGACGCGATGCTGAGAAAGTTGAGGCAGGAGGTCGCCAGCGCTTCGACGACCGTCGCGCTGCGACCCTCCCGTCAGATGCAATAGGTCCGGATCGGCGAAAAGCCGTTGAACCCGACCGATGCATAGCTCGCGGTATAGGCGCCGGTCGCCAGGATCTCGACCTTGTCGCCGATCGCGAGGCCGAGCGGCAGCCGGTATTCGGTCCGCTCGTAGAGGATGTCGGCGCTGTCGCAGGTCGGGCCCGCGAGGACGACCAGCCCTGCTGCGCCGCCGCGGCCGGGCGTCGCGATGCGGTACTTGATACTCTCGTCCATCGTCTCGGCAAGCCCGTTGAATTTGCCGACGTCGAGATAGACCCAGCGCCGATCATCGTCGCCACCCTTTTCAGCGATCAGCACGACCTCGCTCTGGATGATGCCGGCGTCGCCGACCAGAGAGCGCCCCGGCTCGATGATGATCTCCGGCAGACGGTTGCCGAAATGCTTAGTGATGGCGGCCATCACCGCCCGGGCATAGCCATCGATCGCCGGTACGTCGCCGCAATAATGCGCCGGGAACCCGCCGCCGATATTAACCATACGTAGCTCGATATCCGCGGCCGCGAGCAGTGAAAACATCCGCGCGGCGCTCCCGATCGCACCGTCCCACTGTCCGAGATCGGTCTGTTGCGAACCAACATGAAAGGAGACGCCATAGGGGTCGAGGCCGAGGTCGCGGGCTTGGCGCAGCAGCTCTACCGCCATCTCCGGAGCGCAGCCGAATTTGCGCGACAAGGGCCAATCGGCACCTTCGCAGCTAACGAGGATGCGGCAGAAGACTCGTGCACCGGGCGCCGCCCGCGCCAGTTTGGCGAGCTCGAAAGCACTGTCGAAGGCGAACAGCCGCAGCCCCGCCCGATGGGCGAAGGAGATGTCTTTTTCCTTCTTTATCGTGTTGCCGAAGGACAACCGGTCGGCAGAGACACCGTTGGCGAGGCAGAGTTCGATTTCGCCGCGGCTCGCCACGTCGAAATTGGCGCCCTTGCGCTCGAGCATTGCGACGATCTGCGGCGCCGGGTTCGCCTTCACGGCGTAGTAGACGCGGGCGAGCGGCAAGTACCAGCGCAGCAGATCGTACGCCTCGGCAATCACGTCGAGATCGACGACGAGGCACGGTGTTTCGGGACGATTTTCGGCGAGAAAGCGCGTGATCCTTTCAGTCATATTCAGGGTCATCCTTCGCGCGAGGCGGCTGAGCGCAATCGTGTTGCGGAAGAGGCCCGAGACCGCGTCAGATGCGGATGGATCCGCTGGCGCCGCCTCGGTTCGACCGAACGCGAACCGAAACAAAGCCGAGCCGCCCTCTCGAGGCGGTCTCGGCCGGTTTTGTGGCTTAGCTCAAACTGCTCGGGTCGATGACCCGGTTACCCCGCCCGCGCAGACGCGTTCCGCGAAGATTGGCGTCAGGGCAGGGCACCACGCCCCTGAGTCGGATAGCAACCATACCGACCTCCCTCTCGGGACCGGCCGTGCGGCCGGATGACCAAAAAGGACGCGTTACGTCGTTGCATAACCACCATGGGCCATAGGCACGTGCGAGTGCGTCGAGACCCCGATAGATACGCTTATCCGCCGGCAGCGCAAGGGGAAATTCTAAAAAATGACAGTCTGATGACGCCCTGACGACGACCTAGGTTAATTCAACTCCCTGTCCGTTATACGCCGGCACCAGCAGCCGGCCGTCGGCGACGGTTTCCCCTCAGCCGCGGCGGATAGCGAGATGCTGCGAGCGGCGTTCGGCGAACGGGATGACGAGGCCCGGGAGCTGCGTTGCGACGCGCTCCTGCGCGGCCTCGATGATCAGCTTCAACAGTTCCGAATAGCGCAGGCCGGCCATCTCGGCCATCAGGTTGAGCTTGCCGTCCCAGCACCAGCCCGGGTTCGGATTGACTTCGAGAAGCCTTACCTCGCCTTCGGCATCTCCGCGAAAATCGAAGCGCGCATAGTCGCGGCAGCCGAGCCGCTCAAACAGAATGTTCGCGTAGTCGATCATCTTACGGCGCGTTTCCTCGTCGAGCCGCGCTTCGCGATAGCTGATCTGCGACCAGTAGGGTGAGTCCGGGATCCACTTCGACTCGTAGGGGAGAAGCCGTGGCAGCGCCGGGGCTAGGCGCGAATAGTCGACTTCGAGTGGGGGCAGCACGCGGTAGCCGAGCCCGGGGTTGCCGATGATGCCGACAGTGTATTCGGGTCCGGTCAGAAATTCCTGGATCAGGATCGGGCAGCGCGGCATCTCTTCGCGCAACCGGCCGAGGCAGGTGATCGCCTCTTCCCAAGTGTGGACCACAGCATCTTTGGTAATGCCGATCGAGGAGTCGCCGAAATTCGGCTTGATCAGAGCCGGGAACACCGACGGAATCGTCGCAGCCAGATCATCGGAATTGAAATAGGTCTCTGCCGGTACCGGAACGTCGATTGCTTGCGCGACACCGCGAACCAGTGACTTGTTGTAGCACAGACCAAGGCAGGTGGGTCCCGCACCACTATAAGGAATGTCAAGCATCTCCAAGAGCGCCGGCACGTGCATTTCCATGAAAGCGTCGTTGTTAAAACCTTCGTCACAGAAGTTCAGAACAAAGTGCGGGCGATTCGTCCGCAATTCAGCGTAAAGCGAAGCGTGATTGTCGAGAAACCGAAAGCGATAATCGGGTAGCTCGTGCAACGCCGCTTTGAGCCGCTCGATGGTCTCGATATCCTCGTTGTTCCAGCGCCCGTCACGCTTGACCGGGTCGGGGAGGCGCGGATCACCGAGAACCACGGCGACATCGGAAAATAGAGCAGCACGGCGCGGCAGCCGCCGGGCCCGGCGCGGCGCCTCGCAGGTCAGGAAAAGCCGGTGTGCCACCATGCCGAGATCCTGGTTGCGGCAGGAATCCGGTGCCACGAGCGGATGAAAGCGGACATTGGTGAAACCCGCGCCGGTCAGCAGCACCTCGAGACGCTCTTTCGAATAGAGCCGCTCGGCATAGAATTGATCGGCGATCACGCCGCGCTCGGCATGAACCACGACCTCGCGGCTGATCAGACGATCGCCATCCTCGGCGAGGTCTCGCTCGCGGCAGACGAAATGGTTCTGGTCGATCCACTCCCACGACCGTGGATCGAAATGGCACCGCATCCACTCGCCATCCATCAAATCCATAACGAGCGAACCGCCGGAGGCGAGAGCGCGGCTGACCGCTTCGAGCACGGCGAGGTCGTCCTCGGGCCGCTCGAAATAACCGAATGAGTTGCCCAATAGACAGACACAATGAAACTCGCCTTCGCCGAGGCGAAAGCGCCGCGCGTCGCCCTCGTGGAACGAGAGCTGCAGGTTCCGCTGCTTGGCGCGTTTGCGGGCGAGGCGGATCAGATACCGAGAGCGGTCGAGCCCGGTGACGTGAGGAAAGCCGCGCTGGGCGAGTTCGAGCGAATGGCGGCCTTGCCCGCAGCACAAATCCAAAATGCGGTCGTTCCGCTCGAGCCCGACAGTGCGGATCAGCAAGTCGACCTCGTCGCCGGTGTTGCGATCGTTCTCGATCACGTCACCATCGGTTTCGAGATAGAGCGAGTTGAACAAGGTGCGCCACCAGTCCGAGGGAAGATGGCGCTCGAGATCCGATACGGGACCTAAGGTACGGGCCCCGATTCGCCTGCCCTGCTCCGCGCCGTCGCAATCGGTATCTGGTAGGTCGGTGCGGGCCGGGTGAGGCTTGATAGGGGGCCTCGTACCGTTCGCCTTCTTGCTCATACCCACTGTCCCCGATTCCTTGAACATCAAAAAAGGCGGCTTCCTGTTGTGAGGAACCGCCGATAGGCTGCCTCTCCCAAAGCCGGCGCCACCCGGCATCGGAGCCGGCCGACGGGGCGATCGGGACGAGACGCGGCGCGGTCACTCGGCGCGATGTCGTTGCGACAATCGGCCGTTGGAGCCTGAGGCTGCGAGGAGTGCATAATTGCTCGTGATCAGGTCCCGCCTGGACCAACAGCGCGCGTCCGCGAGAAGTTCGGAATATTCAGCACGGCTTTCAAGATGAGTTTTCCGGGCCCGCGCAACTGTTCATGCAATGGCGCAAAAATCTGGGTGGCGGCCTGGCCGCGGCGAACATGGTCCCGCGCAATGCCGAATCGGCGAAAGATTGGCGGTTATCACGGCGCCGTGCGCAGCTCGATCGTGCCGAGGCGAGTGCCCGTACCTAAATCAATGACGACGAGCTGTCGCCGGCCTTCAGGTAGCACCAGATCGAGGACGAGGCGGTCCGTCCCCGCCGTCATTGCCTCTATTCGAGCATCACGCGGGATATCGATCGGCGTGGCGGCAAAGGAGCGAGCCGCGCTGCCGCCGCGCCCCAACCTGCCGGCGATGACCGCGACCAATATCGCGAAACCGCCGATCAGCATGACGCCCATTACCGCCACTAGGATCTTGAGAGCGCGCATTCGTTTCAGGGTCGAACGATTAGGCTGCTCATACGACGGGAAGGCCTGGTCGTGACAGCTGCACCGAGCGCTCCCGGCGTCGCCGCGGCTACCGTTCGTACCGGGGCCGGCGAGGCCGGGCAGCGCCTCGATCGTGCGCTCGCCGTCAATCTGCCGGCACTGTCGCGAACGCGGCTCAAAAGGCTGATCGAAGCCGGCCGTGTCACTTGCGAAGGGACGGCGTTGCGAGACCCTGCGCTGCGGGTCCGCTGCGGCCAGAATTTCGTCGTAATTCTCCCCGAGATTGAAGATCCAGCGCCGGCTGGGCAGCCGATGCCGCTCGATATCCGTTTTGAGGATTCACACCTGATCGTCATCGACAAGCCCGCAGGGCTGGTTGTCCACCCGGCGCCGGGGAACCCGGACGGCACCCTCGTCAACGCCCTCCTCAGCCATTGCGGCGCGAGCCTGTCCGGGATCGGCGGGGTTCGTCGGCCGGGGATTGTGCATCGTCTCGACAAGGACACGAGCGGGTTAATGGTCGTCGCCAAGACCGAAGCGGCGCATCAGGCCCTTTCACGCGACTTTGCCCTGCGCCGGATCGACCGCGCCTATGTCGCGTTCGTTTGGGGGGTGCCGACTCCGCCCGCCGGCGAGATTGCTGCGAACATCGGCCGCAGCCCCGTCAACCGAAAGAAGATGGCCGTCGTCGGGCAAGACCGAGGAAAACGGGCGGTCACGCGCTATCGTGTCGAGCGCTCGTTCCAGGACCGGGCGGCACTCGTCGAATGCCGTCTCGGCACCGGCCGGACGCATCAGATACGGGTCCATCTCGCCCATTGTGGCTACCCGCTGATCGGCGATCCGCTGTACGGCACGCGCGCCGGGCGCATCGTCGCCCGCGCTGGCACAGCCGGCGCGGGGATCGTCGCCTTTTCGCGTCAGGCTCTGCACGCGTGCCTCCTCGGCTTCACCCACCCGGCCGACTTCCGGCCTCTGGTGTTCGAGAGCCCGCTGCCCGCCGACCTTCGCGAACTCACGGCCAATTTAGAGCGACTTTAAACTGGACAAAGTCCGACTATCTTAGTAGGGTTCAAGGGCGGTTTTTTTGCAAGGGATCGAAGCGCCCACTCCAGCGTTTCACTATCGCCAACTCGGAGCAATGATCGTCAATGGCCACCCTTTCGGTACCTTCCATCTCCGCGGAAGGAAACCTGACGCGGTATCTTCAGGAGATCCGCAAGTTTCCGATGCTCGAGCCCGAGCAGGAATACATGCTCGCCAAGCGTTGGAAAGAGCACGAGGACCCCGAAGCGGCCCACCGGCTGGTGACCAGCCATTTGCGGCTCGTCGCCAAGATCGCCATGGGTTATCGCGGCTACGGCCTGCCGCTCTCGGAGCTGATCTCCGAGGGTAATGTGGGCATGATGCAGGCGGTCAAGCGCTTCGATCCGGATCGCGGCTTCCGTCTGGCGACCTACGCGATGTGGTGGATTCGGGCCGCAATCCAGGAATACATTCTGCACTCCTGGTCGCTCGTCAAAATGGGCACCACGGCGGCGCAGAAAAAACTGTTCTTCAATTTGCGCAAACTGAAGGGTCAGCTGCAGGCGATGGAGGAAGGCGACCTCTCGCCCGAGAATTTGAAGAAGATCGCGACCGAGCTCGATGTCCCCGAGGCCGATGTCGTCAGCATGAACCGCCGGCTGGCGAGCCCGGACCATTCGCTGAATGCGCCGCTCAGAAGCGACAGTGAGGGCGAATGGCAAGATTGGCTCGTCGATGAAAGCGAAAGCCAGGAGACCCGATTGGGTGAAAGGCAAGAGCTCGGGTTGCGCCGCGATCTGCTCGAAAAGGCGATGACCCACCTCAATGACCGCGAACGCCACATCCTGACCGAACGGCGCCTGCGCGATAACCCGACCACCCTAGAGGATCTGTCGCAGCAATACGGCATCTCGCGCGAACGGGTGCGCCAGATCGAAGTGCGGGCTTTCGAGAAGCTGCAGAAGGCGATCAAGGCCGCGGCGATCGAGCGCCGTCTCGTCACCCATTGAAGTCCTGACATCGCACCCGTCCGCGTCCTCCCGGTGAGGCGCTACGGCATTCACACATTCGGCAGCCATGCAGAAACCGCTCCCAATTCTCCCTCTCCGCCCCTGGGGCGGAGAGGGTCGGGGTGAGGTGGGGGAGCTCTGGTCCCGTTGCTGCGCCACCCACTTCACCCTCCCCACCGCTCACGCGATGGGTCCCCTCCCTCTCCCCCCGCGAGCGGGCGGAGAGGGCAAATTTCGTGACAGCTCAAGAGTCGGCAGAGATGTGTGAATACCGTAGCGGTGACGTGGGGTAGGGAAGCGGGTCGGGCGCGGCGTGGGTCGGCCCGCGCCGATTACCGCCGCTGCGTCGGACTTTGCCTTTCAGCCAGCGCCTTTGCCGCCCGCAGCCGGCCGCCGCTGCGATCGAGAATCCTTCTGGCTTCATCCGGCCCACAACCCTCGAGCAGCAACAGGGCGAGCTTGACGCTGCCCTCCGCCCGCAAGAGGGCGTCGCGCACGTCCTCGCAGTCGCGGCCTGTGAGCTGCGAGAGGATATTCTCGCTACGCTGCACGAGCTTCTTGTTCACGGCCTGCAGGTCCACCATCAGGCCTTCGTAGACGCGGCCGAGCCGAATCATCACCAGGGACGACAAGAGGTTGAGCGTGATCCGCTGCGCGGTGCCGGCTTTCATCCGGGTCGATCCGGCGATCGGCTCCGGCCCGTGTCGAGCCAGATCGGCTGCTCGGCCAGCTCGAGAAGCGGCGTGTTCGGATTATTTGCAATCCCGATCGTCAAGGCCCCGCGGTCTTTCGCCGAGCGGAGGCACGCCACGGTGAACGGTGTGGTGCCGCTTGCGGCCACGGCGATCAGCACGTCCTTCGCATCGACATCGTGCCGCCGCACCAGACCCGTCGCGTGGTCGGTCTCGTCCTCGGCGCCTTCGACGGCTATGATCAGGGCTTCCTGGCCTCCCGCGATAAACAGCAGTAGACGCTCCTGCGGCCAGCTAAAGGTCGGCATCAGCTCCGCGCCATCCTGAACCGCCAGGCGCCCTGAGGTGCCGGCGCCGGCATAGATCAGCCGGCCGCCATCCATCAGCCGTGGCTCCATCGAGCGCGGCATGTTCGATGGCGGAGCGCGCGGCATGGACTGCAGCAACCGCGGCGAATTGCCCCTCGATCATCGCGTCGAGGCTGTCGGATGGGCCCCACACGTCAATTCCGGTATAGCGAGGACTAGGGCGTTCGGTATCCATGAACCCGGCCTTTTTGCCCCCGAGCCTGGTCCCCCATCCCCATAATACAGCAGAACGCTCAAATCCGTGCAGGGTTCTGCGGCGTTGACGTGTTGAATGACATCTCCCGAACGGGAACTCGCGGTGGTGAAGAGCAAACTTTTCCTCGGTGTGGATGGCGGGCGGGACACAATGCCGGGCCCGATCTCGCCGCGGCCAAGGCGCGCCGAGCTGGCTGGTATTGACGTGGACCGGCCTCGGCACCTTCAGAACATCACGTGGACCCGATGAAGAGACCCCGACAGCACGCGGTAGCCGCGGCTGCACGATGGGTGCGCTGTGGTGGTCGAGGGTGTCCGCATTGCCGGCATTGTGCCCAAGGGCTCGCTGCCGACGTCGATGCCGGTGCGCCATCTGCTAGACGGTGCGTGGTTGGCACCCGGGTTTATCGACACCCAGGTGAATGGTGGGGGAGACGTGCTGTTCAACGACGAGCCGACACCGGAGGGCATTGCGGCTATCGTTGAGGCGCACCGACGCTTCGGAACGACTGCGCTGATGCCGACGTTTCTGAGCGATTCCGCAGACAGGATGCGGCAAGCACTGGGTGCCGTGCAGACCCCTGTCGGTGTTGACGCCGGTGTGCTCGGGATTCATTTCGAGGGTCCGTTCCTATCCCCCGACAAGGCCGGGGTACATGACCCCCAGTTCATCCGTAGTCCAAAGCCTGCAGATGTCGAGATGCTCACGTCGCTGCAGGGCGGAGCCACACTCGTTACTTTGGCGCCCGAGCGGGTGCCGCCTGGGTTTGTCGCGCAGCTCGCCGACGCCGGGGTCCGGGTATCGCTCGGGCACTCGATGGCCACTTATGCGCAGACACGGGCCGCACTCTCTCTGGGAGTCACCGGCTTTACCCATCTCTTCAATGCGATGCGGTCCCTCGCGAGCCGTGAACCCGGGCCGATTGCAGCGGCTCTCGATGAGCCCGGTGCTTGGTTCGGCATCATCGTCGACGGCGAGCGCGTCGCTCCTGCGATGTTGCGATTGGCATTGCGGGGCGAGGGCCGTCCGATGCTGGTGACCGACGCGATGCCCCCCGTCGGAGGCGGCCGATCGGCTTTCGCGCTCTACGGACAGGAAATTACCGTGCGCAATGGTCGTTGCACGACGGGCGATGGAACACTGGCCGGCTCCCTTCTCGATATGGCGAGCGCCGTGCGCAACAGTGTGCGTCTGCTCGGACTGCCGCTCGCCGAGGCGTTGCGTCTCGCGTCGGCGGCTCCCGCGGCCTTTCTCGGCATCCAGGACCGGCTCGGCCATATCGCTCCCGGATATCGCGCCGACATGGTGGCGCTCGATCCCGACGAGATCCGGGTATTGGCGACCTGGGTCGCCGGCAAGGAGAGCAGCGACCCGATTGGCAATAGCTGACGACGCAAATAAGGCCCCTTTCCCGCACCGCGGGAGAGGGAGGGGCCCAGCCGATAGGCTGGGAGGGTGAGGGGTGCCGGGTGTAACCTCACCCGCATCCTCCCGGATCGCGGTGCGGGAGAGGGGCGGTGGGGGAGAATAGCCTACCCCCGCAAGTCGGCTGCGGAACTCCGGTCGTTGAAGGCACGCTCAGCGGCAATCCTTCGAGCGAGCGCACCGCAAGATAGGCGAAAGCTTGTGCCTCGAGCGCGTCGCCATTCCAGCCGACCGCCTCCACCGGGCGGACGACGACTTTGAGAAGGCGTCGGAGAGATTCCACCAATGCCGGATTGTGGCGACCTCCGCCGGTGACGAGCCATTCGAGCGCTGGTGCTGGGAAATGGCGAGCCGCCGCCGAGACCGCCGCAGCCGTCATCTCGGTCAGGGTAGCGGCACCGTCCTCGAGCGAAAGGTCTTGCGGGACAATTTCTTGGAAATCGTTGCGATCGAGCGATTTCGGCGGCGGGCGATCAAAGTAGGGAGAGGCAAGAAATCGCCGAACATGCACCGTAGAGGCGCGACCCGAGCGCGCCAAGGTGCCGTCGATGTCGGCGCCGCCGCCGGTGTGACGGCGCACCCAATCGTCGATCAGCGCATTGCCCGGGCCGGTGTCGAAGGCAAGAACTTGCTCGCCCTCTCCGATCCAGGTCACGTTCGCCACACCGCCGATGTTGAGGACCGCGAGCGGCTTCGGATAATTGGCGGCAAGTGCGGCGTGGAACAGCGGAGCGAGAGGCGCTCCTTCGCCGCCCGCCGTAACATCGGCCGAGCGGAAATCGGCGACCACGTCGCAGCCCACCAGGCGCGCCAAGAGCGCGCCATCGCCGAGCTGCCAGGTGCGACGCTCGGCCGGGCGATGCAGGATCGTGTGGCCGTGCAGCCCGATGACGTCGATAGCGGTTCCGGGATGGCGTCCGAGAAACTGCTCCACCGCCTCGGCGTGGAGCCGGGTCAGCTGGTCTTCGACCTCGGGGATGGCGCCAACGCCGCCCAGCACCGAGCGTAGCCTTTCGCGGAACTCCGGCCGGTAGGCTATCGTCAGCGCGGGACCGGGGATCACCCGCTCGCGGCCGTCCGTCTCGATCATTGCGACATCGATCCCGTCGAGCGAAGTCCCGCTCATCAGGCCGATCGCGCGCCACAGCCGCGGGGAGTGTTGTGGCCCCCTCTCGGCACCTATGTTAGATGACGCAGCCATGTCGACACCTCGCTCCGCCTTTCTTCGCACCGCGGTCGAACGCGGCTTCGTGCATCAATGCACCGACCTCGAGACGCTCGATGAGCGGCTCCGCGGCGGACGCGTCATCGGCTATATCGGCTACGACTGCACGGCGGACAGTTTGCACGTCGGCAGCCTGGTCGGCATCATGCTGTTGCGGCTGTTCCAGAGATGCGGACACAAGCCGGTCGTGCTGATGGGGGGTGGTACCACTCGCATCGGCGACCCCTCCGGCAAAGACGAAGCGCGTCGCATGCTCGACGACGCCGAGATCGCCAGCAACATGGCGGGGATTCGGTCGGTCTTCGCCAAGTTCATCGACTTCGGCGACAGACCGAGCGACGCCATTATGGTCAACAACGCCGATTGGCTCGACGAGCTTCGCTACATCCCGCTGCTGCGCGACATCGGGCGTCATTTCTCGGTCAACCGGATGCTGACCCAGGATAGCGTGCGGCTGCGGCTCGAACGCGACCAGCCGCTGAGCTTTCTCGAATTCAACTATCCGATCCTGCAGGCCTACGACTTCGTCGAGCTGGGCCGACGTTTCGGCTGCGAGCTGCAGATCGGCGGGTCCGACCAGTGGGGCAACATCGTCGGCGGCGTCGAGCTCGGGCGACGGACCGACGGGCGCGCCCTCTTCGGGCTGACGACACCGCTGATCGCGAGCGCGTCCGGCGCAAAGATGGGAAAAAGCGTCGGCGGGGCGGTCTGGCTCAACGCCGAGAAGCTGTCTGCCTACGAATACTGGCAGTTCTGGCGCAATACCGAAGATGCCGATGTCGGCCGCTTCCTGCGCCTTTTCACCGAGCTTCCGATAGATGAAATCGCTCCCCTCGAACGGCTCGAAGGCAGCGAGATCAACGAAGCCAAAAAAGTTCTGGCGACCGAAGCGACCGCGTTGTGTCACGGCCGGGAAGCGGCCGAAGCGGCTGCCGCGACCGCCCACGCGGTCTTCGAAAACGGCGGCAGCGGCAGCGGCCTGCCGATGATCACCGTGCCGCGCGACCTGCTCGCCTGCGGCATCCCCGCCTTCGAGCTCTTCAGCCGCGCCGGGCTCGCCGCCTCCAACGGCGAAGCGCGGCGGCTGATCCGAGGCGGCGGCGCGCGCATCAACGACACGCCGGTCGAGAACGAGACACGTACGGTCTCTCTCGCCGACCTCGACTCGCTCGGGATGATCAAGCTCAGCGCCGGCCGCAAGCGGCATGCGCTGATGCGCACCGTTTAGCACCCGCCCCTTGCCCCGGGACGCCTGCCCGGGCGGGCGTCCGTCCGCGGGCTCCCCCGCGTGCGGGGCTTGAGCGGGAGAGATGTCTCGCCGCGTCTCGACCAAGGGCGCCGGCAGGCCCTTCCCGCGTAGGCCGCGCGAGTTGCCGGATTGGCCCTTCTGGTAGGGCCTGCCCCGCGGTGGCTTGCCATAGCCGATCTCCTAATTTCGCTTGTCCACATTTCGTGGAATGCCGGTGCGTGTGGTCCACCGGTTGCGGATGCTGAGCGTGCCTCCGGAGCGTGCGGCTGAAATCCGCTGCCGATCCGCTGCCGACCCCGTTCCGGCACGCCAAAACGCAGCCGATTTCCGCTGTCCCCGGGCTCGGCTAAATCGGGCTCAACGGATTGATTGCAAATAGATTCTTGACCGTGACGGGGCAATTTTTGGCGGCGAAAACGCAATTTTCCGCTGCCGACAGCGGAATTCGACGGGTTCGTCATCGTCGGGGCCAGGCGGATGAAGCAAGCGGATCCGGGCTGCCCGAGCGCGGCAATGCCCGCGCCGCGCCGCGGCCGCCTCCGGCTCGGGCATCGCGGCTTCCTTCTTGTCGCCTGCGACCGGCGGCACAGTGCCCCCGGTTCGTTCGCACCGGATCAGGCCGCCCAATCCCGGTCACTGCACCCCGAGCGATTCCTGGACCGGCGGTGGGATGCCGAAATTGGGCTGGAAGAGCCGGCGCAGGAACCCCGGAGTAAGCGCACTCAGCGGATTGACCGAGACCTGGGGATCGGCGGCCGAGCCGGTGGCCCGGTAGTTGGCGGCGAACAGACCTTGTCCTTCGCCGCCGAGTAGCAACGAGCCGAGCACCGGGACATTGCCGATGATCGAGTTCAGCGCGTACGCAGGCACGACCGTGCCCTGGATATCCAGCCGGTGTGGGCCCAATTCGAGCCGGCCGTTGGCAGTCACCCCGATTGCCCCGCCATAAGCGAGGAGATTTTCGAGAACGAGATGATCCTCGCTGTAGGCGAAATCGCCGCGCAACGTGGTGAACGGGATGCCCGACCCGGCGAGCATGCTGCCGATCGCGCTCAGCGAGGTGAGCGACAGGACCCGGGCAAGGCCCGGTGCCCGAATGAGGTTGTAGTTCTCGCCGTCGATATGCCCGCGCAGGATGCGCTTGCCGGTCGCATCCGAGACCTGACCGGTGATGGTTACCCGCCCGCCGACGATGTTGTCAGTGACATCGAGAAGACTCAAGGTCGCGCCCAGGTCATCCGAGAGGAAGTTGACGCCTCCTTTCCCGGCTTCGCTCCCGAACCGCAAGGCAAGCTGATGGCCGTTGACAAAGCGCGCGTCGATCCGTGCGGTCTGCCAGTTCTCGCCTTCGCGCAACAGGTGTGCCGTCAGCTCGCGGACCTGCCGACGCGGGCCGAGGATCAAACGACCCAAATGAGCATCGATCAGCAGGGGCGGGTCCGCGGCGGAATGCTGCGACAGACTGTCGTTGCCGGAGTGATTCAACCAATGGGTCAGATCGAGCCTTGGGCCATGAAGCTCGACGCGCCAGCCGCCTTCCGGTCGGCGCGCAACGTGACCCGCGACATCGTCGTCGCCGATGACGAGGCGCTCGATGTCGACGCGCTCGAGCCGTTCTCTATCCGGCGTTAGGGCGGCCGCAAACTTCCCGTAGAGTCCCGCAGTCTTCACCTCGATTTCGCGCAGCCGGGTGATCTGCTCGTTCGCAAAATCGAGTACAACCTTGCCCGAGGCGGCTGCATCGGGCGCTTTACTCCAGCCGGCCTCCGCCACGGACAGGCCGGCAGCACGAAGGTCCAGCAATGCCTCGGCCTCGGCACGCCCGGCATTGAAGACCGAATAGGTCAGATCAATTCCGACCGGACCGGTAATCCGATCGGATAAATAGTCGAATGCGAGCCGTCGCCGTTGCTCGTCGTCGAGAGTTAGCGCGACGCGGTATCGGCCGCGCGGCCCGTTTTTCGGCTTAAAGAATACGCCGCCGTCGATGCTTATCGGAACGCCGTCAAAGCGCGCATTCCCTTGGAGATGCATACCCGGTCGGCTGATGTCGAGCGCAAAATCGCCGTCGCTCAGGTCGCGGTCCATCGCGGCCCCGGTGATTGACGCGCCGGTCAGGGTCGCCCGAACGCCATACTCGACATCGTCGAATTTCAGACTGCGGAGCAGCGGAAATCTGAAATGGAGGTTGAATTCGGTTCGCCCCGAGACATGCTCCGGATCCACGCCGATATCATGGGCATAGTGCAGAGGTTTCGCGTCGATGACCTTGAGCACGTCCCGGACCGGCCCGGCTAGGCTGAGGTCGATGGTTTGCCATTCCACCGGCGCGCCGAGGTCGGTGATGTCGAGCGATCCGCCGGTGACTTGGACGGATTTGACCGTCCCACCGGTGGGCGTGAACGCCAGTCGTTTATCTGCGAGCGTGGCGGTGCCGCTGACCTTTCGTACCGGAGGGAGCCCGTTGAAGTAGTTGATCGTCAAATCGTGGTACCGCATAGATCCGCGGGCCGAGACGACCTCGGCCGATCGCGCAGCCGGATCGACCGCGAGATCGAGCTGGACGGCGGCCCGGTCGAGAATGCCGTCGTGCACGTTGTCGAGCACCCAGCGACGACCACCGCTGCTCAGGGCGGGCGGCCACAAGGTCTCGAACCTCGCCACCGGAACGTCGGCGAGCGCGATGCTGAGCTCGCCGGGAATATGGGACGGCGTCGGATCGGTTCCGGCAATCAGCCCTGGCGTCACCGCGTCGAGGCTCCCTTTGACGGTGAGAAAGGAGCCGCCGCCGAGATCGAGTTCGAGCTTTGCCAGGGAAAGCTGGCCGCTTTCGGGAGCATAGACGGCGTGCAGCTCGCCTTGGCGCAGCGCGAGCGCACCCTCCGGCAGCAACTCGCTTTTGAGCGATCCTGGGCCGAAGCCGAGATCGATGCGTGCCCCATCGGTCGTCAGCCCAGCAAGATCGATCCGGGTCTTGAGCGTGCCGGAAACCGGGAAACCGGCGGCCGCCAGTGGCGCCAGCTCAGGAGTGAGCGCGGCGAGGGCGGCGGGTTCGACCGCACCGACTTCGAGCGTGAGATCCAGCATCCGACCGGCGAAGGAATAGCGATAGCTGGCGTGGAGCTCGGGTGTCCGTGCGCCGATTGCGATCGCCATCGACAGGTCGCCGGCAAGGCCCTCCGGCTTGCGCTCCAGCGTGGCGTCGACGCGATCCGCCTGCCAATGCCGCCCGGTTCGCTGGTCGTCGAGGATGAGGGTGGCGTCTCGCACGACGACCCGTCGCATCGACCCGAGCGGCGCTGTTGAGGGACCGGCTGCTTGGTCGAGGATCTCCGGCCCGAAATTGGGTACGCCCGCATCCTGGTCGCCAAAGTGAAAACCGATCTTCCCGTCCTGGTCGCGAACCAACCGCAGGACCGGATGTTCGACCGCGAGGCGGGTCGGCACCAGCCTGCCGCGCAGCAGCGAGCTCAGGCTGAGGCTTACCGACATTTCGGAAAAAGCGCCAAGCGGCTCCCCATCTGAGCGCGACAGATGAACGCCTTTGATCTGCAGATCGACCTGACGGTTGGTGCGATCGATGGCGAACCGCACCCCCGATATGACGATGTGGAGCCCGTCTAACGAACGATTGAGAGCTTCCGCGACATAGGGGGTCAACCGGTCGAGCTCGATGGGACCCTGGATCAGGCGCCACAAGCCGAACCCGATGATAAGGACCAACGCTGCAGCGAGCGAGCCGAGCCACACCAATAGGCGGTGCGCGCCCCGCCGCATTTGCACCGCCGCCGAGCGGCGGCGCTTGGGCGAACCAGCAGGCTCATTGGGCTCCGCACTCCGTCCTTCGGCATCCGACCCGGCTGCAGGCTCGTCTTGACCAAAGACTGCTAACCGGCCAGTGTCCCCGCTCCGGCCGGGCATGCGAGATGAAGCTCTTATCTCACCTCTCCCCCGATGGTGATGGGTTGCCCGAGCCGGCTGACGAACGCCGCCTCGTCCTCGGGTTCGAGGCTTGGCGCGGAGCGCTCACTCTCGCAAGAGGCGATCCCGCGTCCGACTCCGCGCGCCGCTGGAGCGCGACGCCGCCCGGCGAACGCCTGCTCGCCTCGGTTTTTGGCAACAGTCCGTTTCTGAGCGATCTGGCGGTCAAGGAGTGGGCGTTCCTGACGCGCCTCGTCGAGGAAGGCGTCGACCCGCTCTTTGCCGAGATCGCCGCTGCCACCGACATGTCCGACGATCTCGGCGAGGATACCGTCGGTTTGATGGCGCGCTTGCGGATCGCCAAACGCCGAGTGGCGCTTCTCGCCGCCGTGGCCGAGTTGGTCGAAGCCTGGTCGCTCGAGCAGCAAACGGGCGCCCTCAGCCGGTTCGCCGAAGCGGTGCTCGGCGCCGCACTGCGTCATCTGCTGCGTCAGGCGGCAAGCAAGGGCCTGATCGACCTCCCGTTCATAGACGATCCGGAGCGCGACAGCGGGTTGATCGTCCTCGGTGTGGGGAAGCTCGGCGGATACGAGCTCAATTATTCGAGCGATATCGATCTGATCCTTCTTTATGACGCGACCCGAGCGCGGGTGAGTGCGCACGACGGCGTCCAATCCTTCTTTGTCCGACTGGTGCGCGATCTCGGGCGCATTCTCGACGAGAGAACCGGCGACGGCTACGTCTTTCGCACCGATTTGCGGCTTCGCCCGGACCCGGCGTCTACCCCGCCGGTGCTGTCGGTCGCAGCCGCGCTCGCGTACTACGAGAGCGTCGGCCAAAATTGGGAACGGGCGGCGTTGATCAAGGCCCGTCCGGTCGCCGGCGACAGGGCTGCCGGGCGGCATTTTCTGCGCGAACTGCAACCCTTCATCTGGCGGAAGAACCTCGATTTTGCGGCGATTCAGGACATCCACTCGATCAAGCGCCAGATCAACGCGTATCGCGGCGGCGGACGAATCGCCGTCGAAGGCCACGATATCAAGACCGGTCGCGGCGGCATCCGCGAAATCGAGTTCTTCGCCCAGACCCAACAGCTGATCTGGGGTGGGCGGATGCGCGAGCTGCGGGCCGCCTCCACCTGTGAGGCTCTGCGGCGGCTTGCCTCCACTGGCCGGATCGATCCTGCGACGGCCGCGGAGCTGATCGACGACTATCGCTTCCTGCGTCGTCTCGAGCACCGCTTGCAGATGGTCGACGACGCACAGACGCATGCGCTGCCCCGGGACCCGGCCGGGATCGCCCGAATCGCCGTCTTTCTCAGCTATCGGCAAAGGGACGCCTTTGTCGCCGATCTGCTCAGCCACCTCATCTCGGTCGAGAGGCACTATGCCGAGCTGTTCGAGCAGGCTCCGAGCCTCGCGGGCCCCGGCAACCTCGTCTTCACCGGGGTCGACGACGATCAAGAAACTCTGCGCACACTGTCTCGCCTCGGTTTTGTCAAACCGGCTTCGGTTTCGGCACTGGTGCGCAGCTGGCATCACGGTAGGCTGCGGGCGACCCGCAGTCAGCGCGCGCGAGAAATCCTCACCGAGCTTGTGCCTGAATTGCTGCGCATCTTCGGTGTGACACCGCATCCCGATATCGCG
>DATEQL010000512.1:0-7260 GCA_035272665.1 Allostellaceae bacterium | reverse complement strand
CCGACGGCAAGGGCTCCAAGCGCCTGTCCCAGTTCAACGAGCTGTTGGCGCGGCTGCGGGTCGCCGTACCCGACATGGTATTGCAGGTCGGCGGCTCGATTTCCTTCGCGCCGGAGAGCGAGGGCGAGGCAGCCAAATGGCTGTCGGACGACACCCGTCACATGCTCGCGGAGCTGACGCCTAGGCCAGACCAAGTCACGGTGACGGTCAACACGGTTCAGATGAACATCGTCGAGCAGATGGAGCCCGCCGACTACGCCGGCACCTCCTTGGCGGAGCCCGCGACCTGGACCGCCTACCGCGAGATGGTCGTCCCGGCCGGGCCCGGCTGGGTCGAGGAGCACGTGCGCCGTCTCACCGCACAAGGGATCCAGAGCGCCTTCCAGTTCTACAACGTCAACAGCTTCGAGACCGTCGAGCGGATGATCCGCCGCGGCATCTACCAGGGGCCGCTGGTCATGAACTGGGTCGCGATCGGCGGCGGCATGGACGCGCCCAACATCTACAACCTCGCCAATTTTCTGCGGGCGACGCCGGACGGTGCGGTGCTGACACTGGAAAGCTCGATGCTGAACCTGCTGCCGATCAACATGATGGCGATCGCCATGGGGCTGCACGTCCGCTGCGGCATCGAGGACAATCTCTGGACCCAGGACCGCAAGAGCAAGATCAGCACGGTCCGCCAGATCGAGCAGCTCGTGCGCATCTCACGCGAATTCGGCCGCGAGGTCGCCAGCGGCAAGGAGGCGCGCCGCATCTGCAAAATCGGGGTGTTTTACAACGGCGTCGAAGAGACGCTGGCGCGGAACGGCTTCGCGCCGAACCGTGCCTCCCGCGGCCAAGGGATCGAGCGCCGCAAGGCCGCTTGATCGCCCGACGTCGTTCCACTTTGCCGCCCGCCTCTCACCCTCCCGCTTCGCGGGTCCCTCCCTCTGCCCGCCTGCCGGAGAGGGCTGGTGTGGGGGCGGGAGGCACAACCAGGAGAGCCAACGATGGCGCGTGCCGTTCGCTTTTACGAGACCGGCGGACCGGAGGTGATGCGGGTCGAGACGGCTGCCGTCGGCGAGCCCGGCCCAGAGCAGGCGCGGGTGCGGCACAGCTACGTCGCGGTCAACTTCATCGACGTCTATTTCCGTACCGGGCGCTATCCGCTGCCATTGCCGAACGGGCTCGGCTCGGACGCGGTCGGCGTCGTCGAGGCCGTCGGCTCCGGCGTGACCGACATTCGCGTCGGCGATCGGGTCGGCTACCTGCTCGGCCCGCAAGGGGCTTATTCGGACGTGCGGGTCATGCCGGCCGACGTGCTGATCCCGCTGCCCGACGGGATTTCCGACCGCACCGCATCTACGCTGATGATGAAGGGCATGACCGCGCAGTACCTGTTCCGGCAGGTCTATCCATTGCACGGGGGCGAGACGATCCTGTTCCACGCCGCTGCCGGCGGCGTCGGGCTGATCGCCTGCCAATGGGCGCGGGCGCTGGGTGTGACGATGATCGGCACCGTCAGCACCGAGGAGAAGGCGGCGGTCGCGCGCGCCGCCGGCTGCACCCATACAATCGTCACCTCGCGCGAAGACATCGCCGCCCGGGTGCACGAAATCACCGGGGGCAAGGGAGTCCCGGTGGTCTTCGATTCGGTCGGCAAGGATACATTGCAGGCCTCGCTCGACAGCTTGCAGCCGCGTGGCGTGCTAGTCAGCAACGGCACCTCGTCGGGGCCGGTGGTCATCGACACGGTGCAGTTGGCGGTCCAGGGATCGCTGTGGCTGACCCGGCCGGCGATGGTCCACTACGCGACACCGCACTCGCACATGCTGCAGATGGCAGAAGAGCTTTTCGGCCTGGTGTTGGCCGGCAAGATCACGAGCGAGCCGAGCCGGATCCTGCCGCTCGAAGAGGCCGCGGAGACCCATCGTCTGCTCGAAGGACGCAAGACGACGGGGGCAACCGTGCTGGTGCCTTGACGCCGCGCCGAGACGATCGGACAGAGCCATGCACGCGCAAATCGCAGTTCCGGGCGGCGCCATCTCCGAGACCTACCTGTTCGGCCGCGGTCCGGCTTGGTTCGCCTATCTGATGACGATCGGCTTGATGGTCTTCGACTACATCGACCGGCAGATCATCACCTCGATGTTTCCGTTTCTGAAAAGCGAATGGATGCTCACCGACGCGCAGCTGGGAACACTCGTCTCGGTCGTCTCGGTGACCGTGGCCGTGTTCGGCATTCCCGTCGCGTTGATCGCCGACCGGTTCAGCCGCGTCAAGAGCATCGCCGCGATGGCGGCGACCTGGAGCATCGCGACGATTGTCTGCATGTTCAGCCCAGGCTACGCCCAGCTGCTGGTGGCCCGCGCCTTTGTCGGTCTGGGCGAGGCCGGCTACGGCTCGGTCGGCGCGGCGATCGTCGCGACGCATTTTCCGCCGCGCATGCGCGGCGGCATCCTGGGCGGCTTCTTCGCCTCGGCCTCCGTCGGCTCCGTACTTGGCGTCGTCCTCGGCGGCGTGATCGCTCAGCGCTTTGGCTGGAAGGCTGGCTTCGGCGTCGTTGGCATCCCCGGCCTGATCTTGGCGCTGCTTTACCTGTTTGTCAGCGACTACAAAACCGTAGAGGTCGACGGTGCGACGGGCCCATCGGCGTTCGGCGCCGCCGCCACAGCGAGCCGCGGCGAGATGATTTGGTCGATCCTCCGGTCGCGGACCGTGCGTTGGATCTGCATCGGCGGTGCGGCGCAACTGATCGCACTCTCGGCGCTTTGGTCGTGGCTGCCGAGCTATCTCAACCGCATAGAACACCTCTCGCCCGATATGGCAGCCGTTCAAGCCGCCCTCGTCGTCCTCGCCGGCGCCGTCGGCAGCGTCGTCTTGGGGGCCGTTGCCGACCGCGCCGGTCTGCGCCAGCCCGGCGCCCGGTTTGTGACGGTGGCGTTGCTGAGCATGCTGACGGCGGTCGTTCTCGCGCTCGCCTTTGGCGCCAGGCATTGCGGCCTGGAAATGTCGCGCACCAGCCAGTTCGGCCTGATCCTGCTCGGCGGTTTTGTTGCGACCTGCACGGTCGGACCCGCCGCGGCGATCGTTATCGGCGTCATCCATCCGGGCGTGCGGTCGACCGGGGCATCGGTGCTGTCGCTGTTCCAGAACCTGTTCGGCCTGGCCGCGGGCCCCTTCATCGCCGGCGCATTGTCGGATGCCGTCGGGCTGGAGATGGCGCTGACCCTGACGCCGATGAGCTGTCTCGTCGCGGCGCTGTCGTTCCTTGCCGCGCGCCGCGCCCACGCCCGCGAATACGAGCGGTAGCCGGCGGCTTTGGCGGCAGGGCGGTTGTCTTTGGCCTATCGACGAGGCAAGCTTCACGGCCAGTCGATAGGGGAGGACAGATCCGATGGCCATCGAACAGATGCTGACCGAAGAAATGCCGGCGAGCGCGCTCGTCGCCCGGGTCCTCGAAGAAGCCGGGATCGAGATGGTCTTCGGCATTTCCGGCGGCCATACCGGTCGGATCGTCTCCGGGCTCAGCAAGTATCAGAACTCGATCCGCACGGTGCTGGTGCGCGAGGAGTCGCTGGGCGGAGTCATGGCCGAGATCTACGGCCGGCTGACGCGGCGGCCGGGTGTGCTGCTCGGACAAGGGCCCTGGGTGCTCGGCAACGGGCTGCTCGGCACCATCGAGGCCTATCTGTCGAGCTCGCCGATGTTGCTGTTGACCGATTTCAGCGATGCCCCGCGTTTCATGTTGCACGCGCCCTACCAGCAGGCGACCGGGGATTGGGGGAGCTGGGACGCGCGGCGCGCCTTCAGCGGTGTCACCAAGCACGTCATGCAGGCGCATGACCCGATCGGCGCGGTGCAAGCGACGCAGCTTGCGATCAAGCACGCGCTCGCCGGGCAGCCGGGGCCCGTCGCCGTGCTCTTCAGCCACGACTCGTTGGCCGGCTCGGTTGCCCCGGACTCGCAGCCGGTACTCTACCCGACGCGTCACTATCTCCCGCCGGCGCCGCCGCCCGCCGATCCGGCACGGGTCGAGGCTGCCGCCGAGGCGATCCTCTCGGCGCAAAAACCGGTGTTGATCGCCGGCAACGGCGTGCGCATCGCCCAGGCCTACGATCAGCTGCGGCAACTCGCGGAAGCGGCTGGCCTCCCGGTTGCAACCACGGCCGCCGGCAAAGGCTGCTTCGCCGAGACCCATCCACTGGCCCTCGGGGTGTTCGGCACCTTTGGCACCGAGGCCGGGAACGCCTGCGTCGCCGAAGCCGATCTCGTGCTGGTCGTCGGCTCCAAGTTGTCGCCGAGCGACACGGCTTGGGAGAACCGGGCATTGCTCGACCCAGTGCGCCAGACTTTTGTCCAGATCGAGATCGAGCCGCGCAACGCATCGTGGAATTATCCGGCCGAGCACGTGCTGGTCGGCGATGCCGCGGCGGTCCTCGGTCAGCTGATCGAGGCGGTCGGGTCGTCCGGGACGGGGCGCCGGCAGCGGGCGGAGCAGCGCGTCGCCGCCCACCGCGAACGGCACGGCTATTTCAACGACCCCGCCTACTTCGCAGACGACGTGCCGATTCTGCCGCAACGGGTCATCGGCGAATTGCAGCGCGGGTTGCCGGAGGACGCGATCGTCACCTGCGACGCCGGCGAAAACCGCATCATGATGACGCATTTCTACCAGACGAAGAGCGCTGAGGGCTTCCTGCAGGCCGCAGGCTCGGGCCCGATGGGCTTCGCCATTCCTGCAGCACTCGGGGCGAAGCTGGTGCATCCGGACCGGCCGGTCGTCGCGGTGTGCGGCGATGGCGGCTTTGCGATGACGATGAACGGGCTGATGACGGCGGTCGAGCAGGACATCCCGATCATCACCGTCGTCTTCAACAACAAGGCGCTCGGCTGGGTTTTGCACGGCTCGGGCCCGTTCGCGGCCGAGTTCAGCGATTGGGACCACGCCGCGATTGCTCGCGCGTTGGGCTGCCGGGGTGTCCGGGTCGAGGACCCGGCGGGGCTGAAGCCGGCATTGCAGGACGCGCTCGCCGCGCGCCAGCCGACCGTCATCGACGTCAGGACCTCGCTCAAAGTCACCTTCGCCGACATCACCTCGCAACTGGCGAAGGACGCTTCTCCGCGCCGCAGATAACAAAGCAAGGGGAAACGCCATGACCATCAGACATCAAACCCGCCGCGAGATCCTCAAGGCGACCGCGGTGCTGACCGCGACCGCTTCGGTCGGCGGCATCATCCGGCGCGCCGCTGCGCAAGGCGGCGCCGCACAATCCCGCCAGATCGACGCCGTGCTGCGCCGGGCAACCGATGCCAAGGAGGTGCCGGGTGTCGTTGCTGTGGCGGCCAACGACAAGGGTGTCATCTACGAGGGCGCGTTCGGCACGCGTAACCTCGCGCAGGGCCCGGCGATGACGCTCGATACGATCTTCCGGCTCGCCTCGATGACCAAAGCGGTGACCTCGGTCGCCGCGATGCAGCTCGTCGAGCAGGGCCGATTGCAGCTCGACCAGCCGATCGGCAGCGTATTGCCGGAACTCTCCGCCCCCCAGGTCTTGGAAGGATTCGACGATGCAGGGGCGCCGCGCCTTCGCCCGGCCAAACGGCCGATCACGCTGCGCCATCTGCTGACGCACACGGCGGGCTTCGGCTACGAGTTCGATAACGCCGATCTGGTTCGTTATGTGAAGGCCACCAGCACCCCTCCAGCCTCCACGGGTAAGCTTGCGGCGCTGCGGCTGCCGCTCACGTTCGACCCGGGTGAGCGCTGGCAATACGGCATCAATATCGACTGGGCCGGCCGCGCGATCGAAGCGGTGACGGGGCTGCCGCTCGAGGTCTATTTCCGCCAGCACATCTTCGCGCCGCTGGGCATGTCCGATACCGATTACGTCATCTCTGCCACGCAGCGGTCGCGACTTGTCAGTGTGCATCAACGCAAAGAGGACGGAACGCTGGAGCCGACTGAGCCCAAAGACCCGCCATGGCGTGAGTTCTGGGGCGGCGGCGGTGGTCTCTACTCAACCGGGCGTGACTATCTGGTGTTTTTGCAGATGCTGATGCATGAAGGCCGCTTTAACGGCGCGCAGCTATTGCGGCCTCAGACGGTGGCGCTGATGGGGCAAAACCAGATCGGCGAGATCAGAGCCGGCCTGTGGAAGACGACCAACCCGCAGCTCACAAACGATTTGGACCTGTTTCCCGGAATTCCGTGCAAATGGGGGCTTGGGTACATGATCAACACGCTGCCGGGGCCTAACGGCCGCAGCGCCGGCAGTCTGACCTGGGGCGGAATTTTCAACACCTATTACTGGCTCGACCCGCAGAAACGGATCGCTGGTGTGTTTCTTGCCCAGGTGCTGCCCTTCGCCGACCATAAAGCTGTCGCCCTTTACGGCGAATTCGAGAGCGGCATCTATGGCGGGCTGAAGGCGGCGTAACCCGACCAATCGCCGGCCTCAATCCGTGCCGTTGCTCGAGCGACAACGCGGGCGCTGCTTGCCGCCGCGTCCGGTCCTCGACGCGGTGATGAGTCACTTGGCGCGCGAGGCGGTCATCGGCGGCTACGAGGCGGCCATCGGCGGCTACGAGGCTGCGGCCGAAGCGGCCGATCGCATCGCGGATGTCTACGACGCCATCGCCACGCTGACCGGTGCGCGCCGGGACGAGATAGCATTCGTGCAAAGCGCCACGCGCGCCTGATCCCCGCGGCAAAGCCGTGATGTACGAGCAACCGGCATGCGGGCTACCCTCCCGCCCATGATCCCGTCCCGCCCGACCGGTGCGGCATTGTGGACGACGCGGCTCGACCGCAGCTCGCCGGTGTCCTTGTCGCTCCAGCTTGCCGCGGCACTGCGCCAGTCGATCGCCGAGGGCAGCCTCGCCGCCGGCGCCCGCCTGCCGTCGAGCCGCGCCCTGGCGGCGGAACTGGGCTTGGCGCGCAGCACCGTGGTCGCCGTTTTCGAGCAGCTCACCGCCGAAGGCTACATCATCGCGCGTCCGGGCTCGGCGCATCGTGTCCCCGAGCGTCACGAGCACGGCAAGGCGAGCGGCGGCGCCATCGACGGCGGTGGAGCGGACCGTAGGCTGTCGCGCCAGGCGGCACTGCTGCGCCGCGTCGCAGCGGATTGGCGCGGTGCGCCGCGTCCGTTCGAGCTGGGCCATGTCGAGATCGACGGGCGGCTGATCATGACCTGGAAGCGGCTCGCCTCGCGCGTGCTGTCGGGGCGATCGCACGTCGATTGGGGCTATGGCGATCACCGCGGCGAAGCGCGGCTG
>DATEQL010000511.1:0-2791 GCA_035272665.1 Allostellaceae bacterium | reverse complement strand
GACCCCAATGCGCTTGGCTGCCGGCAACTCGGCGCTGATCTGTTTCAGGGCGGCAAATCCGCGCTCATCGACTTTGCCTTCCGGAAGACGCACATAGATCAGTGCCCGCACCGCCGCCTCGATCAAACCGCCTTGGTCGATCTGCTGTTCAAGGTGGACGGCGGCTTGTTTGGCCGCAGCCTCGCGTACCACATCGCGCCCGATGCGGCGGCTCACCGAGGTTTCGTCGGCGCGCAGACCGACCATCGCCTGCAGAATGGGAGAACCGTAGGTGTTGAAGAAGAACGCCTCGGTCGCCGCGTCTCGCGCCTTGCCCCACATTTCTAGCCCGCTGGTGATCATGTCCGACGCCATGCGCTCGAAAGCGAGGAATGGATTATCCGGGCTTACCGGGCGGCGATTTCCGCGCACCATCTCGGCCCAGTCCGCGACGGGCCGCATGAATGGGTTCTGGTCGGCGAAGCCTTCGAAGCGAAGGCGGTTCGGGTGACTGTGCCGCATCAGTTCGGCGTTGGTTTCGGTTACCGTAGCGCGCACCGCCGGCCGCATCAGAGTGCTGTAGGCGCCCTGCATGATTTCGGAAACCCGCGCGGCGGTCGCGAACGCGAGGTCATCCTCCGGGCTGTTGCCGCCAAGTTTGCGGATGTCGTCGAGCGTGCGGTTCTCGAGACTGAACAGATAGTTGCCCTGCACTAGCTGCGGGTTTTCGACATTTTCGTCGATACCCGTGATGACCGCCTCATAAAGACCGGGCGGCATCAAATCGATCATGTCCATGGCAAGCGCAAACTCGCCATGCTCTTTCGTCGCCACCTTGCCGGAGACGAAGATGCCGAGATGGCCAATGCTCTGGTGCAGGCAATAGACAATCGTCTGGCCGGCTGCGACGAGCTCATCCTCATGATCGTAAAGATCGAGGATCCAGTCCAATGCCTGCTGCGGCGGCGTGATGTCGTCACCCCACGAACAGAACACGATGACCGGCGACTTGATGTTGCGCAGGTCGAGGCGAACGCCGTTGGAGTTGCGCAACTCGCCCGAAACAAGCTTATTTCCGACGAAAAGCTGGTCGGCAATCGACTGCATTTCCTCGGCATTCAGAAGCACCGGGCTGCCCCACCACTTCTCGAATTCGAGAAACCGCGGCGGCTCAGTGTCGACCTTTGAGTATACGTTGTAGATCTTCTTCCAATAGGTGTTGTCGGGGTGCAGCGACTCGAAGTTTGCAACCAGGTTGGCGCCGTCGAAAATGCCGTTGCCGAGATCGCCGGCCAGCGAGGTCAGCCAGGTCCCGCCCAACAGCCCGCCAAGATAGCGCATCGGGTTCTTGCCGTGCACGCCGGCCCAATAAGAGAGCGGTGATCCGGCGAGCATGATCGGGCCGATCTTTTCCGGGTGGATCGCGGCCATCATCATGATCTGCCAGCCAGCCTGACAGTTGCCGATCAGACACGGCTTGCCCTCGGCGTTCGGGTGACGCTTGACCACCTCCTCGACAAAACGGGCCTCTGCTTGGCATACGTCTTCTATCGTCTGACCGGGCACCGGGTCGGGCAGAAAGCCGACGAAATAGCAGGGATGACCCGCGGCGAGTGCCACCCCGATCTCGCTGTCGTGCTTCATGCCGCCGATGCCGGGGCCATGCCCGGCGCGCGGGTCAAAGACGATGAACGGCCGCTTGGTCTGGTCGATCGAGGCGCCTTTGGGCGGAATGATCCGCACCAACCCGTAATTCACCGGCCGGGGCAGCGTGCGTCCATCGAGCACGAGTTCGGCTTCGAAGCTCAGCACATTCGGCGCCTTGCGGGCGTTGTGCTCGACGCAATTGTTGCCGCGCTGGCGCAATACATCCAACAATAGAATCGAGCGTTGCCATGCGTCGACCCAATAGTCGACCGCACTATTCGCCGCCTCGAAGAACGGCCACTGTGATAACGCAGTGGTGGAATTGTTGGGTTGCTTTTTCTCGGTCTGGTCAGTCATTCTTGCCTCCCGTTCTGTGGCGGAAGCACACTAGGAGCGGATTTTGTGCGGAGCAACATTGATCTAAATCAACGGAGGGACCGAACAGGGCAAAAGCCCAGCAAATCCGCCACGCCTTGCGATATGTGACGTTTTCGTGAATTTTGGCTCATCGAGGTTCGTGGGTTGATCGGTTTGTGTCCGATCGCACGGAAGTTGTACTACATTCCACTAATTAGCGTTATTTACAGGAGGAGACGATGGCCAAGGCCCCCGGCCCCGCACCGGCGAAGACAGGGTGAACCGCAAGGACCGCTTCGGCCGAAGCCTCTTCGAGGGCGGGTTTCTCGGGCTCGACAATATCGGCGTCTTCGACCGCAGCGCGCCGCTGCCCACCGGAGGCCATTTGGAACAGGCCGACGGCACCGCCTGGGTGGCCTTGTTCTGCCAGAACATGCTCGAGATCGCTTTCGAGCTCGCGGCGCACGACCCGACCTACGAAGAATTGGCAGCGAACTACGCGATGGAGTTCGTGCCGATCGCCCGCGCAATGAACGGGATCGGCCCGGACGGCATGTGGGACGAGGAGGACGGCTTCTACTATGACGTCCTTCGTTTGCCCGATGGAAACGCCACCCGGCTCAAAGTCCGCTCGATGGTGGGTCTTCTACCGCTCTGCGCCACGACTGTCGTGGAGAAATGGCAGCGCGAGCGGGTCCCCACACTGTTGGCGGGGTTCCTTGACCGGCTGCGGCGCATGCCGGAGCTGCTCGAATCGATCCATGCAACCGGTCCGGGCCATTTGGGCGTCGCGGAGCGGGGCATCATG
>DATEQL010000510.1:0-8395 GCA_035272665.1 Allostellaceae bacterium | reverse complement strand
GTGTATCTGCGTCTGAAGGCGCGGCGCCAAGGCTTGGCCTTGAGCCTCGGAGCCGATGGCATGGTCGTGCGTCTAGGCGCCTAGCTCTGCCGAGCGCACCGCCATCCTCTTCACCAGCGGGTTGACGCGGCTCACGCTCCTGCTAGAAGTCGCGATCAGTCCGCGGCCGCGACGGAGGCCGCTTGGCCCGCACCCGCCCGCAGCGCGTCCTCGCGACGCTTGCGGGCCAGGGCGCCTTCACCGCCGGCGGTCGCGTGATAGAGATCCAGCCGGTCGAATTCGTCGTCGAGGGGCGGGGCGATCGAGAGATCGGAGTAGGTCCACCGATCGGGTGCGGCAAGGACGTCCCTTAGAATCACCCTTGCTTTTCGATAGACCGACCAATACCGCCACGCCTTGAGAGCGATCTCACCGGCACAGCGAGGGTAGAACACGAACGGGCTCTCCAACCGCAATCCATACCGGCGGGCTCGCCGGGACTTGCGGCGAAACGCCCCGCCCTCGAGCGGGTGGACGGCCTCGAACATGGTCATCAGCTTGAACCACAGAAGTGTCGTCAGCGTCGTGCGCGGCCGGCCCCGCGGGTGGGCCGCCGTGCGCCGCAGGATCGTGCGCACATGCTCCAGGCTGTAAAAGCTCTCCCACGCCGCACGATAGGCACCGTCCCAGTCCTCGTCGGACATGGTCGGATGATGCACGACCCGGTGATTGAGATCGTATTTGTTGAGATCGGGATCCATCCAGGTATCCTGCTGCCATAGGACCTTGTGGTCCTCTGAGCCTGGCAGTGGCGTGAGCATGAAAGGCTCGAGTATATCGAGCGGCAGCTCCCGCTTGATGATCTCGATATCGCGCAAAATGGACTGCCTGGTATCACCGGGGAACCCGATGATGTAGCCGGCACAGGTAATCGCGCCGTGGTCGCGCCACTTCTGCAGCATTGCGCGGTATTCGGTGATCTTGTTCTGGCGCTTCTTGGCCGCGATGAGATTGTCGGGGTTGATATTCTCCAGACCGATAAATACGCGGCGGACACCGGCCTGCGCCGCCTTCTCGATGAAGTTTGGAATGCGGTGACACAACGTGTCCACCTGGATCGTGAAGCCGATCTTCAAGCCCTCGACGACCCGCAGTTGGATCATGCGATCAAAGAGCGGTTCCCAATGCCGGTTGCGGGCAAAGTTGTCGTCGGTGATGAAGAACCGCCTGTTGCCCTGCCGATAGTTTTCCCGGATCGCGCGTTCGAGATCGTCGGGGGAGCGAAACCGGCTCTTGCGGCCTTGGACGTTGATGATGGTGCAGAACGAACACTGGTAGGGACAGCCGCGGCCGAGATCCAGGCTCGACAGTTCTCCGGAGACTCGGCGGACATGCTTGCGCGGCAAGATCGGCGCGGGTTCCCCTTCGAGCGAAGGGAGATCGCTCATGAAGTTGTAGAGCGGCTGAAGCGTGCCCTCCCAGGCATCCCGCATCACCTGATCGAGTCGGCCATGCTCGGCCTCGCCGGCAAAGAAGGAAATGCCCAGCGCGGCCGCCTCGCGCATCTCATCCGGCATTTCCGGCAGCATTGCGATGCAGCCGGAAACATGGAAGCCGCCGACGCAGACCGGCAGACCCGCGCGCAAAAATGGCCTCGCCAGATCGACGGCACGGGGAAACTGGTTCGATTGAACACCGACCAACCCGACGAGGGCCCGGCCTCCGGCCCTGCGGATTATCCGAATGATCCGATCAGGCCTCACACGCTGATTGGTCTCGTCATAGGTATGGACGCGAATTTCCACGTCGGGGCCGAGCACTCGGCGGCGGCTTGCGTCTTCTGCGAGACCGTTGAGGCAGGCAAGCGTATTTGACGGTATCGCGGCCTTGACCCACTGGATCGGATACCCGTCGTCGTCGTAGTGCGTCGGTTTAATCAACACCAAATGGAAGATCGCGTCGCTCCGAGGCATGGCTGTTGTCACGAATCCGGCCAAATCAATCGCCTCGAGCTGAGCCCGAGCAAATATCGCGACTCTTATGCACCGATAACGATCGCGGTTCAATGCAATGATGTTCGCGGGTAATAATAGCCGTCTTAGAGCGGCCATCTCCAGTCTGTGATCTCCGGCATGTCGATGCCGTGCTCATAGGCATAGTTGCGGCAGTCGAGCTGCCGGTTCAGCAGCGCCTCGCGCGCGTGCGAGCCGCGCCCCTGCAACGAGGGGACCCGGTCGATCGCGTCGATCGCCAGCGTAAAGCGATCCACCTGGTTCTGGATGGCGAGCTCCATCGGCGTGTTGATGTTACCCTTCTCCTTGTAGCCGCGTACATGCAGGTTGTGGTGATTGGTCCGGCGATAGGTCAGCCGGTGAATGAGCCACGGATAGGCGTGGAAGTTGAAGATGATCGGCTTGTCGGTGGTGAACAGCGCGTCGAACTCGTGTTCCGTGAACCCGTGCGGATGCTCGGTGTTCGGCACCAGCCGGAACAGATCGACGACATTGACGAAGCGAAGCTTCAGGTCCGGGAAATGCTGCCGCAGCATGGCTGTGGCGGCCAGCGCCTCCATCGTTGCAACGTCGCCGCAGCTCGCCATCACGAGGTCGGGCTCGCTGTCTTGATCGCTGCTGGCCTGTCGCCATATCGACGCGCCCTTGGTGCAGTGCTTGATTGCGCTGTCCATGTCGAGATATTGCAGATGCGGCTGCTTGTCCGCGACGATGACGTTGACGTAATTCATGCTGCGCAGGCAGTGATTGGTTACCGATAACAGGCTGTTGGCATCGGGCGGCAGGTAAATGCGCGTCACCGACGGGCTCTTGTTGGCGACGACATCGAGAAACCCGGGATCCTGATGGGTGAAGCCGTTGTGGTCCTGCCGCCATACGGTGGAGGTGATCAGCAGGTTGAGTGAGGGGACATCCGCGCGCCAGGGCAACTCGTTGCACTTGTCCAGCCATTTGGCGTGCTGGTTGAACATCGAATCGATGACATGGACGAAGGCTTCGTAGGTCGAGAAGAAGCCGTGCCGCCCGGTCAACAGGTAGCCTTCGAGCCAGCCCTCCAATGTGTGTTCGCTGAGCATCTCCATGACCCTTCCGTCGGGCGCCAGCTCGCCGCCGTCGGAATCCTCGGGGAAATATTCGCCGAGCCAGGTCTTCTTGGTCACCTCGTACAGTGCCGTCAGGCGGTTGGAGGCGTTCTCGTCCGGGCTAAACACCCGGAAATTGGTCGGGTTGTTGCGCGCGACATCACGCAGGAACTGGCCGAGGATCTGGGTAGGTCCGGCCTCGGTCGTGCCCGGCTTGTCGACGGCGACGGTGTAGTCGCGGAAGTCCGGCAATTTCAGCCCTCGGCGCAAGAGCCCGCCATTCGCGTGCGGATTGGCGCCCATTCGCCGCGCGCCCTTCGGTGCCAGCTCCCGCAGCTCCGGCAGCAAATGCCCGGCATCGTCGAACAGCTCCTGCGGCCGGTAGCTGCGCATCCATTCCTCGAGGAGCGCCAGATGCGAAGCCTTCTCGCGCATCTCTGCCAGCGGCACCTGGTGGGCACGCCAAAAGCCTTCGACCTTATGTCCGTCGACCTCCTTGGGGCCGGTCCATCCCTTCGGACTGCGCAGGATCACCATCGGCCAGACCGGTCGCTTGACGGTGGCAGTGGAGTTGCGCGCCTCCTGCTGGATACGCCGGATCTCGTTTACGCAGTGCTCCAAGGTCGCCGCCATCGCCTGATGCATTCCGGCAGGATCGGAACCCTCGACGAAATAGGGCTCGTAGCCATAACCGCGGAACAGGAACTCCAGCTCCTGATGCGGGATGCGGGCGAGGACGGTCGGGTTGGCGATCTTGTACCCGTTCAGGTGCAGCACCGACAGCACCGCGCCGTCACGAGCGGGATTGAGGAACTTGTTCGAGTGCCATGCGGTCGCCAGGGGTCCGGTTTCCGATTCGCCGTCGCCGACCATCACGGTTACGATCAGATCCGGGTTGTCGAACGCCGCGCCGAAGGCGTGCGAGATCGAATAGCCGAGCTCTCCGCCTTCGTGGATCGAACCGGGCGTCTCCGGAGTGCAATGGCTGCCGATCCCGCCCGGGAACGAGAACTGCTTGAACAACCGGTGGATCCCGTCGATATCGGCGGAAACGTCGCCATAGACCTCCGAATAAGTGCCCTCCAGGTAGACGTTCGAGAGCAGCGCCGGTGCACCGTGTCCCGGCCCAGCCAGGAAGATCACGTTCAGATCGTATTTCTTGATCAAGCGGTTGAGGTGAATGTAGGTCAGGCTCAGGCCTGGGGCGGCACCCCAATGACCGAGCAGGCGCTGCTTGATGTGCTCGACTTTCAGCGGCTCGCGAAGCAGCGGGTTATCCTGGAGGTAGATCATCCCGGCCGACAGGAACAATGTCGCATGCCAATAGGCCTGCGTGCGCCGCAGCTCCTGGGGCTCGAGGGGGCTGCCCTGCACTGTGGAACGCGCCGGACCGTAGGCGCTGATGGATTCAGACACAGTCGCGACAGTGTTCATGGGCCCCCTCCGGAGTGCTCTTTCGTGGATCACGGCGGTATGTTATCAGCCTCGGCATTGACTTGCATCAATGCCCGCGGGACATATAGAGGCCAATTGACAAATTCCGAGACACGAACCTAGAGTCTAGCGTAGAAGGTGCGGAGGGGGAAATGCAACACGCCGTTAGAAAATTAACCGTAAACGCAAAGACATTGGCAGCCCTTCTCACCGTGGCCGCAGGAGTGGCGAGCGTCTCGGCTGCTCATGCCGATGAAGCAACAGCCAAGAGCTTGTTCAAGGCGATGTCTGACTACCTCGCCGGGCAGAAGGCCATATCGCTCGAGTACGACTCGAACCTGGAGATCATCACCACCCAGAAGGAGAAGATCGGGATAGCAAGTTCGGGCACAGTGACACTCAATCGGCCTGACAAGGTTCGCGCGACGCGCACGGGCGGATTTGCCGATGTTGAGCTGGTCTTTGATGGGAAGACGCTGACCATGCTCGTCAAGAATGAAAACGCTTATGCCCAAGCCGAAGAGCCGGGCACGATCGATCATTTGGTCGACGAGTTGCGGGACAAATACCACAGGCCCGTACCGGCTGCGGATTTGCTGATGTCGGATCCCTATCAGCAGCTGATACCCCTGGTCGTGGAAGCGAAGGACCTTGGAAGCGGGGTGATCCGTGGCGTCGAATGCGATCACCTCGCTTTTAGGACGAAGGAGGTGGACTGGCAGATCTGGATCGCCCATGCGGACCGTCCCTATCCCTGCCGCTATGTCATCACCAGCAAGAAGGTTACGGGCTGGCCGCAATACAGAATCGATGTCAGGGCATGGAAGGCGGGCGCCGAGGTCGCGTCCGATGATTTTAGCGTGGCGATTCCCGCAGGCGCCAAGAGAATGAATCCGAAAGATATCCCCAATTCAGATGAATTGCCCAGCATCTTTGTGCTGAAGGGAGTAAAGTGACCATGTTGAAGCGCATCGGAGGTCTTTTGCTTGCTCTGATCATCTGCGCCTTTTGCCTCGAACTCGGCGAGCGATTGTCGATTCCAGGCGTGCACAGCTTCGTCTCCACCGCAGAGGCGATCGTCGGCCGCCCCCTGACGCCGGTGAGCGTCGCGGGCGTCGCACGGCGGACGGCGCGGCGCTGTGCAGTGGGCGTTTACTACTGCTAGGGCCAAGTGCTGACCTATTGGCCCAGGAACTTCGGACCTATTGAGCCAACGCCGTAGTTCGTACCGCCTGCCGTCCCGATGACCTGCTCCGGCGGGGTGCCGTTTTAACTCGTAGCTGGTTCCCGGCGCTCGGAGGACCAGCTTAGAGCCCGGCAGTGAATAATCGCTCAGAAATTACACCGTCATGCCCGGACTTGTTCCGGGCACCCACGTGTCGCGGCTGTCACCAAGCTGCTGAAGAATCGTGTGACCGCGCTGCGTGGATAGCCGGGACAGGCCCGGCCATGACTTTCTCTTGTACCTGGGGTTCATTCGATTGTTCCGCGGACGGGCGCTTAGACTCGAGACGCTCGGCTTCGGCTTCGCGCTCTTTGGCTGTGCGCCGCGGACACGCTGGCATTGACGTGGGTCAATGCCGATCTCCAGCGATTCGCCCGACGATATGCCTAGCCGGGCCATCCCCTCGGGCGGAGGTTCGGCCTGGCACCTTCAGCCGCACTCCGTGGTCATTTTGCTTGCCAAAGCCGGAAGCGAGCGGGAAGTTAGAGTATCGGCTGTGGCAATCCGAGCAACTCACGTAACATTCGACCTGCAATCACGAATCTTAGGAGGAGACTTTGCCTGGGACAACCAGCCCCGCACCAGCGGCCAAGGCGGCGGAAGAACTGCGTCTCGACGAGGCGCGCGAGACTGGGGTGCCGTGGAAGCAATGGGGGCCCTACCTCAGCGAGCGCCAATGGGGCACGGTCCGCGAGGACTATAGCGAGAACGGCGATGCGTGGAACTATTTCACCCACGATCAGGCCCGCTCGCGCGCCTATCACTGGGGCGAGGATGGCCTCGCCGGGATCAGCGACGACCACCAGCGGCTGTGTTTTGCCTTCGCCCTGTGGAACGGCAAGGACCCGATCCTCAAGGAGCGGCTGTTCGGCCTGACCAACAGCGAGGGCAACCACGGCGAGGACGTCAAGGAATACTATTACTACCTAGACAGCACGCCAACCCACTCGTACATGAAGTACCTGTATAAGTACCCGCAGAACCCATATCCCTACGGCGACCTCATCGAAACGAACCGGCGGCGCGGCCGGAATGATTGGGAATACGAATTACTCGATACCGGTATCTTCAACGAAGACCGGTATTTCGACGTGTTCGTCGAATATGCGAAAGCGACGCCGACCGATATCCTGATCCAAGTCAGCGTGGCGAATCGCGGGCCCGAGGCGGCTGCGCTGCACGTGCTGCCGACCCTGTGGTTCCGCAACACCTGGACATGGTGGCCCGACCAGCCCAAACCGTCCTTGCGACGGATGCCGGGGGAAAACACCGTTACGATCGAAACGTCGCACGCCGAGCTCGGCGGCTTCCTGATGCATTGCGACGGAAATCCGCGCCTGTTGTTTACCGAAAACGACACCAACAACGAGCGAATCTTCGGAACGCCCAACGCGACGCCTTATGTCAAGGACGGGATCAACAACTGTGTCGTGGCGGGCAGGCAAGAGGCCGTCAACCCGAACCAGACAGGGACCAAGGCTGCTGCGCACTATCAGCTCAACGTGGGCGCCGGGGAAACCGCGGTCATCCGGCTAAGATTGAGCAGCGCCGCCTCCCGGGACCCCTTCGGCAGCCAGTTCGATCAAATCATCGAGCAGCGCCCGGGCGAGGCGGACGCGTTCTATCAAGCGATCACGCCGACCCGTGTCAGCGAAGATACGGCCCGTGTGATGCGGCAGGCATTGGCCGGGATGCTGTGGAGCAAGCAGTACTTCTTTTACGATACCGACAAATGGCTCGAGGAACACGGCTTCGATGCGATGCGGCCGACGCCCCGTCAGGTGCGCAACCGCGAGTGGTTCCACATGATCGGCGACAATGTCATCTCGATGCCGGACAAGTGGGAATATCCTTGGTTCGCCGCCTGGGACCTGGCGTTCCATACGCTTGCCCTGTCGACCGTCGACATCGATTTCGCCAAGCAGCAGCTCGACCTGCTGCTCCGCCAGGCCTACCTGCATCCGACCGGACAAATCCCGGCCTATGAGTGGAACTTCAGCGACGTCAATCCGCCGGTACAGGCCTGGGCAACAATCTTTCTCTATCGTACGGAGCAGGCGCTGCGCGGCAAGACCGATCTCGACTTCTTGAAACGGCTCTTCGGCAGGCTCTCGGCGAATTTCGGCTGGTGGGTGAACCGCAAGGACCGATTCGGCAGGAGCCTGTTCGAAGGCGGCTTCCTCGGGCTCGACAATATCGGCGTCTTCGACCGCAGTGCGCCATTGCCCACCGGAGGCCATTTGGAACAGGCCGACGGCACCGCCTGGGTGGCCTTGTTCTGCCAGAACATGCTCGAGATCGCTTTCGAGCTCGCGGCGCACGACCCGACCTATGAGGATTTGGCAGCGAACTACGCGATGGAGTTCCTCCTGATCGCCCGCGCGATGAACGGGATCGGTCCGGGCGGCATGTGGGACGAGGAGGATGGCTTCTATTACGATGTCCTTCGCCTGCCGGACGGCACCGCCACTCGGCTCAAAGTCCGCTCGATGGTGGGTCTCCTACCGCTCTGTGCCACGACGGTCGTGGAGAAATGGCAGCGCGAGCGGGTCCCCACACTGTTGGCGGGGTTCCTTGACCGGCTGCGGCGCATGCCGGAGCTGCTCGAATCGATCCATGCAACCGGTCCGGGCCATTTGGGCGTCGCGGAGCGGGGCATCATG
>DATEQL010000509.1:0-4313 GCA_035272665.1 Allostellaceae bacterium | reverse complement strand
GCTAAAACAGCGGGCCGAGGAACTTGGCGGAGACATCCGTTTTGGCCACGAGGTCACCGGCTTCCGGCAGGATGACAAGGGCGTCACCACAGAGGTCAAGGTGCGCGAAAGCGGCCAGACATATTCCGTGAAATCTCAATTCCTCTTGGGTTGCGACGGCGGGCGCACCATCGGCAAGATTTGAGGCATTGAGATGGAAGGGCTGCGCAATGTGATGCAGAACGTATCCGCCCACATTTCGTACAATTTTTCCAAGTTTCTTGAGGACGAGGAGATCCTCATCCGTTGGCTTGTGAATCCCGATTTTAGTGGGTCGTTCGCGAGCGGCGTCCTGGTGGCTATGGGCCCGAACAATTGGGGAACCAAGTCTGCGGATTCCGGTGATGGCGGACAGGCATTCCATTTGAAGGCGGACAGTGAATCCGGTCGAACGCGGACAGCATTCCGGTGAAGGCGGACAGCGGCTCCCGTCGACGGCGTCATGGGGTCATGCGTCCTGCTTGACGTCAAGTCCGGCACGCTTGGCGGCCATTTTTCGCATGCTCTCGCCCTTGAGCGTGAGCCGGTGCGCGTTGTGCACGAGCCGATCGAGGATGGCGTCGGCGATGGTCGGATTGGCGATCGCCTCGTGCCAGTGATCGACTGGTAGCTGGCTGGTCACGATCGTCGAGCCGCGGTCGTGCCGATCCTCGACAATCTCAAGGATGTCGCGACCCTGCTCGGGAGTGAGCGTGGCGAGGCCCCAATCGTCCAGGATCAGCAGCTCGACGCGCGCCAGGCTCTTGAGGAGCCTGGCATGGCGCCCATCGCCGCGAGCGAGTGCCAGGGCATCGAACAGCCTTGGCACGCGATGATAGAGGACGGAGCGATCGTCGCGGCACGCTTTGTGGCCGAGCGCACAGGCAAGCCAACTTTTGCCGGTGCCGGTCGGCCCGCAGATCAACAAACTCTGGTGCCGTACAATCCAATCGCCGGCGACGAGCTTGGCGAACAGCGCCTTATCGAGACCGCGCTGGGCCTTCATGTCGACATCCTCGACGACGGCCGATTGGCGCAGGCTCGCGAACTTCAATCGGCTGACCAGCCTTTTGTTCTCGCGCTCGATGGCCTCGCGGTCGACCATGAGCGCGAGCCGCTCCTCGAAGCCGAGTGCGGCCATGTCGGGCTGCTTGCGTTGCTCCTCCAGCGCCTTGGCCATGCCGGTGAGCCCGAGCGCGACCAGGCGGTCGTGGGTGGGATGCGTGAGCATCGTGTCTCCTTTTCGGTTTGCATTTGCCCGCGGGGTTGCGCCGTGTCCGTTGCGTCAGTGGTAGTAGCCACGACCACGGATGTTGGCGTGCCGGATCGGCGGGCCGTCCGGCGCTTTCGAGTTGGCGTAGGCTTTGTCGAGACCGTTCTGCAGGATCGACTTGATCGAGCCGTAGGTGGTTGCGCCGATATCATTGCCGCGCCGGCTGGCGGCCTCGACGCGCTCGGACCCGTAGATTCTCACCAGGCGCATGATGCCCAGGCACGATCGGAAGCCCTGCTCGGGATGGGGCTTGGCTTTCATGATCGCCTCGACCAGGGCGATAGCCGCCGGGCCGATCGAGGCTGCCTCGCGCATCATGCGCTGCGGCGTCCATTCGGCGTAACGGCGGTGCGCGCTCGGCATGTGCTCTGTGATGGTCGTGTACCGGCTGCGCACGGCCGAGAACGCATGGCTCGCGACACGCTGGCCCTTGTGGAAGATCTCGACCGTCGCGCTGGTGATGCGCGCCTCGACCGTCTCGCGGATCAGCTTCGACGGCACCGAGTAGTAATGGTCCGCGACCTCGATGTGATAATCGGGCGCAACGCGGGCCCGTTTCCATTCCGCATAGCAGTACGCCGCGTTCGGCAACGCATTGAGCGCCGGACGGTCGAGCGTCTCCAGCAGCTCGTTGCGGCTCTTGCCGATGCGGCGCATGACCTTGGCGTTGATGGCTATGACGCAGTCACGGATCGCCACGTTCAACTCGGCCAGCGAGAAGAACCGGCGATGGCGCAGCTTCGCCAGCACGAAGCGCTGGACGATCTGGACCGCGACCTCGACCTTCGCCTTATCGCGCGGCTTCATCACACGGGCGGGGAGCACAACGCAGCCGTAGTGGTCGGCGAGGTCCTGGTACGTCCGGTTGATGCCGGGCTCGTAGCGCGACGGTTTGGTGATCCCGGCCTTGAGATTGTCGGGAACAAACGCCTTCGGCACACCGCCGATCGCGGCCAGCGCGTTCACATGTGCGCCAATCCAGTCCGGCAGCATCTCGGTCCAGCGCGCCTCGGCGTAGGTGTAGTTCGATGCGCCGAGCGCCGCGACGAAGATGTGCGCGCGATGCTCTTCGCCAGTCGTCGGATTAAAAACCGGCATGGTGTCGCCAGCCCAGTCGACGAACAGCTTCTCGCCGGCAAGATGCGTCTGGCGCATCGTCGCCGAGATGCGCTTCCTCCAGTCGCTGTGCCGCTCGCAAAACCAGCTGTAGGCGTAGCCCTGGGCGTGCTCGGCGCGATACTCCTGCCAGAGCAAAGCCAGCGTCACGCCGCGCCGCTTCAGCTCCGCATGAATGTGAGGCCAGTCCGGCTCGATGCGCGTCGTGCACGACGCCGTAGTCGCCGGCGGAAACAACCGCCGCTCCAGCTCGGCATCATCGATCTCGTCAGGGATCGGCCAGCTGAGACCCGCCACCGCAGCCCGGCGCACGTACTCGCCGACCGCCGTCTTGCCGATCCCCGTCGCCTCGCCGACAAGCCGCCGGCTCATCCCCAGCGCGTGCGTCAGACGCAGCGCCTCGCGTATCTTCCTCATCGACACTCGCTCCGCCGGCATCGGTCACTCCCTGGTTGCCAGGGAAACCGATCAGCTGATTCGACTGTCGACGGGAGCGAGCCCTACGCCGCCATCACCTGCTGTCCGCAATCACCGGATTGCTGTCCGCCTTGCGCTGGAATGGGTGTCCGCGTTGCACCGGATTTCGCAGCCCTGCCTGATTTGCGGCCGGCAACCCGCGGATGCCCATCACCTTCGCTTCGCGCAACACCGCGCCCTCGGGCGCAAGGTGAGCGATGAGTTCACTGTCCCGCTGTGCCGAGGACACCATCGTGAGCTTCACCGCTGCGGCGATGAAGCCGCGTGGTGGAAGAAAGTCGGCATAGATCCGACGGTCTGCGCGCGGACGCTGTGGCTAGCGAGCCATCCACATCCAGTGACTGCAAAGGTGGAAGGCGCAAGCGTCTAATCATCTCCTGGTCATCAAAAGCGCCCCGATCGCACCAGAGCCGCGCCATGCTCATCGCCGCCGGACGGCGCCTTTCTTCGATCAGGCGGGACAAGTGGGTCTTTGCAAAGTGCCTTGATGCATTTGAAGGCCGGCCTTTTGGAGGCGAAAGGATGATTCCTTTGATTTTTTGGCTATTGCCGGCTCGAAAATTTTAATACCGGATGCGGCAGAACATCGACTGCCGAATGACAGCCTCTAAGGCCGTCGCGTACACTCACCAATTATTGACGAGAACCATGAACCCCGCGCCGAGTGAATGAAAAACCAGGCGCGTATACGAACCGCCGTACCAATAGAGGTCCGCAATATAGGCGAACCCAAGCGCAACAACCAAAGCGATGACGATAACAATGGGTCGCATTTGTCACCTCCCCTGTTGCAGCAAACGACGCGCGGATATGTCAGTCGTGATTTAATATATCAAGAGTTGATCAGTTTTCCATCAGCAAGTGGGCCATCGAGGTCGAGTGGGCCGACGGTACTCTCGAGCAGATCACTACTTTTAAGGCCTATTTGTCAGCAGCGAACTGGGTAAGCAATCGATCCGAAGCGTGGCTGCAGGAACGTCAGCTCTGATGTCGGTGAACGGCACCCCAGTCACTTTCTGAGTGTCCCTTAGAGTGGACATCAGGTTCCGGCGGAATCTGTCGGGGTTGGTCAATAACGTTATTCGGAGCATGCGACAGGCGCTCTTCCGCTCTCGCCCCACAATTGGTTGCCGCGCGGTCGACGGCAGGCTATTTCCGGATTGGTGCAGTGCAATATGGTCGGCGCGAGCTTGCTTATCGCTCCCTGCCGCTCTTGGTCACCGGGCGCAAAGAGGAGGCAGCGTCGCGGGGCGGCTTCTCCAAAGTCCGATCAGGTGTGTTGATCGGGCGGCAGCCATCTCACAGGAGCCGTTCTTTCGCGCGGGGAAAAGCGAAAAAGCCAATAACAGCCAAGCCAGAAAGCATTATTGCCCGGGTTGCGGGCGATGCCGTTGTCGGGCTGTGATCCGCCGGTGGCTGCGGACTTCTT
>DATEQL010000508.1:0-3755 GCA_035272665.1 Allostellaceae bacterium | reverse complement strand
GGCGAGGACGATGGTGCTCTGGCCCGAGATTAGCCAGTCCCCTGCGACATCCTGCGCCGGGCCCCCGGAACCGCCGTAAGCAGGAGCTTCGCTGGACCATAAGAGCCGCCAAGCCTGGCCCTCGACCGGTGCCAGCAGCGGTTCGGGTGCAGGGCCGAGCAGGAGGTCGCGGCCGAGATTGACAATCAGCAAACGGTCGCCGGCGCTCGGCGCGAAAAAGCGCAGCATCCAGGCTTCATCCGTGAGCGCGGCGCCATCGATCCGGCATGGCCGCTGTCCAAGCACCGGGTCCGTGCGCCGCAGCTCCAGAAGGTCTCGATGCAGCGCGTAGATCGAAGCATGCCGTTGCCGTTCGCTGAGATCGATCACCGATCGGCGAAACGTGTCGATGTCGCTGGGATCGGCGAGCTCGGCCCGCATCTCGCTCGTTGCGAGACTGGGGAATTGCGCGAGGGAGCGGCGGCGCCCCTCGTGGACGTCCTGCGACAGGTCGGTCTCGTGATCGGCAAAATAGAAGAACGGGCTCGACGCGCCGAATTCCTGCCCCTGGAACAGCATTGGGATGCCCGGCATCAGCAAGAAGTAAGCGGTCATCGCGCGAAGCCGGCCAGGGCTCGTCAATGCGTGACAGCGTTCTCCGGTGCCGGAATTGGCGATCTGGTCGTGGTTCTGCAGAAAGACGACAAAGCATTCCGCCGGGAGGTCGAGCGTCGGCGTGCCCCGCGCTTTCCGCTGCCATTGGTAGCGCTGCCCCTGATAGAGGAAACCGTGTTTAGCGGCAGCGACGAACTCACCCGGACGACCGCGGTAGTCCGAGTAGTAGGCTTCGTGATGTCCGGTCAGCGCCACCATGGCGCCGTGATGGAAGTCGTCGTTCCACAACGCATCGAGCCCGTAACCGCCGCACTCAGCCGGGCGCACCAGCCTCGCTTGCTGCGGCTCGTTCTCGCCGACGACAAAGGTGGTTCGGCCGCGTCCCGCCGATCGCACCTGCCGAACGATCGCGGCGATAATATGATCTTCCGATCGATCGAAAATTGCCTGCGTCGCGTCGAGCCGCAGTCCGTCGAGATGATACTCGTCGATCCAATAGCCCGCATTGGCGAGGAAGAATTCGCGCGTCGGGCCGGAATGGAGACCGTCGAAATTGATCGCTTCACCCCATTCGTTGTCGTAGCGATCGGTGAAATAGGCCGCGGAGAACAATTTGAGATAGTTTCCGTCCGGGCCGAAATGGTTGTAGACGACGTCGAGAATGACGGCGATCCCAAGAGCGTGGGCGCGGTCGACGAAGCGGCGAAAATCCATCGGTCGGCCGTAGAGCCTGGTTGGTGCGAAGAGGTTGACGCCGTCATATCCCCAGCCGAACCGGCCCGGGAATTCCGCCACGGGCATAATTTCGAGGCAGGTGATACCGAGCTCGGCGAGAGCCGGCAGCTCTCGCGAAGCGGCTTCCCAGCTTCCCTCCGGGGTAAATGTGCCGACATGCATCTCGTAGATGACGAGGTGCTCGCGCGCGACCCCGCGCCACGCCTCGTCGGTCCAAGCGAAATCCCCAGGATCGACGATTTCCGAAGGTCCGTGCGGTCCTTCCGGTTGGTACCTCGACGCCGGGTCGGGCAATGCCGGCTCGCCCTGATCGAGGCGGAAACGATAGCGCATACCGGATCGCGCCGGCAGGCTCTGCAGTGAGAAGTAGCCGTGGGTCTCGGATTGCAGCGCCGCCGGATCGAGGCCCTCGATCTCGACGACAACCTCATGGCATCGCGGCGCCCAGACACGGAAATGGACGCCGCCATCGGACTGGGGCTCGGCTCCGATTGGCAGACGCCGGACGGGCGCCGCTTTGGGCGAGACCAGATGTTCCAGAACGGAGAGCTTGGGCGGCGTCGCGAGCTCCTGTCGCTCCTTCGTGAGCAGGACGCCTAGGCCGACGCCGACCCGCGCGTCCATGCCGCGAACTCGCCCTCGCCCTATGAGCCGCTCCCGTGCGCCCGCGGTTGCGTCACGATGCCCGCCGAAATCCTGTCGTCCCGTTCGATCTCGGACGGGACCCGACCCGGCAGCTTCACTTTCGTGGTGGAGCGCACCACGCTGCGGATGGCTGTCGCGATTTGCACCAGGCGAGCCGCGTATGCGTGGTCTTTTTCGAAGAGCTTGGAGGCTCGGTGATGATGCCGCGTGGCCTGATCGGGATCGCCCGCTGCAGAGGCGTGGTGCTCCAGGCTTGTATGCGCTACGGTCATGGTTCCTCCGATCTTGCGATGCTTCTCACTGCATCGCAGGAGAAACGACGATCCTAGCCCATTAGACTTCAAGGCCACAGGCTCGGAAACTACTCAGGCGGAGAGATCCGGATCCATCGCATACCCAATCACCTGCGCACGGTCGAGCTTCGAGGGTCTGCTGCCTTTCTGTCCAAAGGCAGCGCTGAGTGTCGTTGGCGGCTGCGGGATCTGGGTAGTTTCCGAGGCTACCGCAGCCGCCCTCCTTGATCATATGGTCGCCTTGATGCACGGAACTTATTACGGATATCGCCGGCGGTGGTAACAACGGATTGTGCTTCCTTGTCGACAGCCTGGTCGGTGACATTATGTGGCAACTCGCCTGATAACGAACGTCCAGGAGATCTAACCCGTGATTTAATTGTTATCCCATAGGCTCGGGGCTCGAACCTTCGCCCTGAATCTAGGCCAGTTCCCTGGTTGTCCCCCTCATTGGGATCTCGACGAAATCCCGGTCATCGGCCGGGTTTTCGATTCTGAGCCGTCAACGTCGACATCCGGGAACGCTCGCCGAAATCGGTCTTCTCGTCGGGCGCTTTCCCCGAGTGGGGGTGATCATTTCTGAGTAGTTTCCGAGGCTGTTTTGAGTCGATTTCTGAGAAGGATATTCTAGCAGAACAGCTTCCTACTGAATCTTGTGGATACCACCGACGAAAGCGACCCAGGCCAAGCTCGTATCCCGCTTGGTGTCGGGGTGTTACGTGGGTGGCATATGTCAGAAGCGTATCACTAGCGGAGCTTCAAGCGCGCGGTCTCACGTCCAGTCTGGGCCGCTATCTTGCGGGCGCATCCGCAGCTTTCGGAACAGGAACCCGCCAATAGCACCAGCGGCCACGAGGACGAAGACTGCAGGCACGTTGCCGTCGTTCAGAAAGCCGATTACGATATCGACCACGAGAGCCATCAGGAACGCCAATACCGGGCTCAGCAGAACGGCAGCTGCTATTAATCCACCAAGGCCCCAGTTGGAAGCCCGCTCGTGTCTCATGCCGATCACGTCGGCCGACATCTCTGCGGTGTAGGAAATTGACGGTGCGATTACAAATGCCACACCAGTCCTCCATATAGCAAATGGCGGCGCCAGGTACGCGATGCGAGCCTGCCGTCAGGGATGTCACAATTCCAAAGAGCCACGTCACGATCGTCGGAGATCAAACGCGGGCGTTGCATCGGGACAGCCCTACCACTTTCTTCGGCATCAGCCAGCGCACGGTGGAGAACCATCACGCCGCCGTCATGAAGAAGACCGGCTCGCACTCGCTTTCAGCGCTGATCCGCTTGGCGCTCGCCGCCGACCCAGGCACCGGGTCAGAATCTCCCCGCTGACCGCGAACGCGGAGCGGTTGGTCGAAAGGACTCCCCCGCGCCGATCGGGTGCCGATCTGAAGCCACGCGCGGCCTGGACACGCGGGCGGCAGCGCTGGTTGGATACCGTCGGCTAGATCGCTCGCTTTCAAGCCATGTTTTAGG
>DATEQL010000507.1:0-4786 GCA_035272665.1 Allostellaceae bacterium | reverse complement strand
GCAGCGCGGCCGGAACGAGCAGCCCGCATCCAGCCGCGTCAAATCGGGCGGCTGACCTTCGACAGGGTCGAGCCGCGCCTGGCGCGGCCGGTCGAGCCGCGGTACCGAGCGCAACAGCGCCATCGTATAGGGGTGCCGCGGATCGTGATAGATGTCGGCCGCCGGGCCGCTCTCGACGATGCGGCCGGCGTACATCACGTTGACGCGGTTGGCGTAACGGGCGACCACGCCGAGATTGTGGGTGATGATGATCAGCGCCACGTCGAGGCGACGCGTCAGCTCCTTCATCAGCTCGAGGATCTGGGCTTGGATCGTCACGTCGAGTGCCGTCGTCGGTTCGTCGGCGATGATCAGCTTCGGATCGCAGGCGATCGCGATCGCGATCATGATGCGCTGGCGCATGCCACCCGAAAGCTGGTGTGGATACTGCTTAAGCCGGCGCGCCGGGTCGGCGATGCCGACCAGGCCGAGCAGTTCGACCGCACGCTTATGGGCGGCGGCCCGATCGGCTCCACGATGTTGCTCGAGCGTCTCGGTGATCTGGCGGCCGATCGTCAGGACCGGGTTCAGCGAGGTCATCGGCTCCTGGAAGATCATGCCGATGTCGCTGCCGCGCACCTGGCGGATCTCCTCCTCGGACAAACGCCTCAGGTCGCGGCCGGCAAAGAGGATCTGGCCCTCGGTGATCCGTCCCGGCGGATCCGGGATCAGGCGGAGGATCGAGAGCGCCCCGGCCGTCTTGCCCGACCCGCTTTCACCCACGATCGCGACCGTCTCGCCGCGTTCGACGGTATAGGATATCCCGTCGACAGCAGGCACGACACCGGTGCCGGTGCGAAACTCGGTGTGCAGGTTCCGGACGTCTAAGAGTGGTGGCAAAACACCCGCTTCCTCCTCCCGTTCAACCTTTCCGGGTCGTGTTCTTATCGGGTACGCAGGTGTCGTATCGACCGGGGCCGAGACTGTCAACCGCGGCGGAAAGACTGCGAGTCAGTGAGCCGGCTGCCCCCCCTAAAACCCGTGTCTCGAAAGAGGTCGGAGTGGGCCTCTACCAACGGCTATGGGTTACCTTCGCGGGTGCCTTTGGCGCCTGCAGTTGGCGGTCTCACTGATACTCGCCGGCGGGGGTTTCGTCGTGCCAGCGCGGCATTTTCCTGCCGCCCGCGGCCGGACTAGGCAGTAACTTCCCCGACGACCGAAGCCGGCGGGCAAAACCGGGCCAGTCGGCTCAGCAACTCCTCCGCCTCGAAGGGCTTTGGAATGACGTCGTCTGCCCCAAACGCCTCGGCCATCCCCAAATAATCGACGTTGTGGGTCCGTGCACCGCCCGAAACAGCGATGATCTTGACCTCCGGACGCTGGGCCCGGATCATAAGGATGGTTTGGATACCCTCCTGTTCGGGCATGATGATGTCGGTGATCACCATATCCGGGCGCTCGTCGCGGAAAACTGTCATCGCACGCTTGCCGTCCGAAGCGGTTACCACATCGTAGCCGTTGCGCTGAAGGATCCTCGAAATCGTGTACCGGACCAGATGGTCGTCGTCGATCACCAAAATCTTCATGAGGTAAGCCTCGTGTACCGCGATAGCCCCAGTTAAGCGGCAACTCGGTAAAAATGATTTAAAGGAACCTTTCCTTTACGACGACAACCGGGGCAAACAGATTCGCATCGTCATGCTGCTGCCGCTCCGATTGGTGATGCCTCAGGCTCGGCAACCGGAAGGAAAATGGTAAATTGGGTACCTTTGTCCAATTGGCTGCTGACCTCGATCCGCCCGCCATGATCGGCGATGATGCCGTGAACGACAGACAGTCCGAGCCCGGTGCCCTCACCTACCTCTTTTGTCGTAAAGAAGGGCTCGAATATCCGATCCTTTGTTTGGGCATCCATACCGCAACCGGTATCGGCAACCCACAGGCGAACAAAATCGCCGCCATGGTGGAGATGTGAACGCCGGCTTGCCGACGATACGCCGACGGCGATCGTCCCAAGACCGTTACCGATCGCCTGCCGGGCATTGGTGACCAAATTGACGATGATCTGCTGGAGCTGACCGGCATCGGCGAGAACGAGCGGAACATTCTCGATCTTTTCGTCGATCAGCACGGTCGCAGGGACGGTCGGGCGCAGCATTTGGAGCGCTTGGCGGATGGTCGCGGTGAGATCCACCCTCGTCTTCGCCGCTTTCTGATCTCGGCTAAAGGCGAGAATGCGCTGCACGAGGTCCCGGCCGTGGCGGCTCGCCTGCACGACCGTTTCCAAATCCTCCCTTTCGCTGCTTCCTTCCGGCATTTCTTGCATCAGCAGCTGCGACAGCGCGAGGATCGGCATCAAGGTGTTGTTGAGATCGTGCGCGATACCGCCGGCGAGGGTCCCGACTGCCTCGAGCTTCTGCGAATGAAGCAGCTGGCGCTCCAGCTCTCTTTGGCGCTCCTCGGCCGCTCGCGCTTCGGTCACGTCCCTGATCGTCCCGATGCGCCGGACGGGATTGCCTTCGTCGTCGAAAATCGTCTCGATCTCCGAATAGATCCATTTGATCGAACCGTCGTAACACCGAAAACGGTACGTCAGCGGGGATGTCGGCTGGCCTTCCTCGGAAGCCATCATCGAGGCTTGATACCTTGCGCGATCGTCGGGATGGACGAGCGCGAGGAACTCTTCCTTTGTCGGCACTGGCATCCGCGGATCGAGCTCGAATATTCGATGCAGCTCCTCCGACCCGATCACCTCTTCAGTCCGGAAGTCGCGTTCGAAGCTGCCGATCTTGGCGAGTCGTTGGGCGCGATTGAGATTGTCCCGGCTGCGCCGAAGCTGGTCCTCGGTGAGCTTCATCTTGGTGATGTCGATGTGCAAACCGGCGATGCCGCCATTTTGCATGCGCCGCAAGGAGATCATCACATAGCGGCCGTCGGCGAGCCGCTGCTCTAACACCCCGGACGGCCGATTGTACGCACGCATCCTATCGGCGAGCCACTCCAGTTCGCATCCGACCGCATCGGCAAACCAGCCGGCGTCGAGACCGGCCCACACGATTTCCTCGAAGGGCGTTCCCGGCACCATCAGGCGCGCCGCTTCCGGATACAGTCGCCGATAGGAGTCGTTGCACACGACAAAACAATCATCGCAATCATAGATGACGAACCCCTCGGAAATGCTGTCGACCGCGTCGCGCAAGGTTGCTTGTGTTTCGCGGAGCTTCTGTTCGACCTCTTTGCGCAGGGCAATATCGGCTTTCAGGCGGTCACCGGCGGCTTGAAGCTTGTCCCGCTCGTCAGCCAATGCGATCTCGTGCGAGGTGCGGTGGCGGATCTCCCGAATGAGATACGCCGCGAGTCCTGCCAGCAAAATTGTCGCCAAGCCAGCGATCGCGGCGATCACCGTCGCATGTTCACGAGATGATGCAAGCGTCTCGTCGAGATCCAAACCGACGGTGACGAATAGCGGATAATTCCCGACGCGGCGATAGCTGAAGAGCCGCGTGACGTGATCAAAAATGCTCTCCTTGATGAACGAGCCTTCGCCGTTTGCGGGAATGCTGGATGTCCACGGATGTTCGACCGGCTGACCGATGCCGGCCAGCCCGTGCGGATTCTCCCGGGTAAAACGGGCCCGGATGATGTCGTCGAGACCGACCAGAGATATGCTGCCGCGCGCACCTAGATCGACCGATGTGTTGAGGGTGGTGAGATTGCCTGGCGCGAGCGCGAACATGATGACGCCAAGAAAGGTGCCGGCGTCGACGCGCCGCGTCACGTTGATGGTGATTTCGTGCGAGACGCGGCCGGCCACCGGCTTACCAATAAAAATGCCCTGATACCGGCCATCGAGATGGATGCGGAAGTGCTCGCGGTCGCTGAGGTCGATCGGTTGCGGCGCGGGGTCGAGCGTGATCGAGACGAGCCTGCCGTCAGGTCCGATGATTGCCCCCTGGATGGTCGCTTGCGACAGCAGCGGGATGTCGCGGGCCCACGCATGGATATCGTACCGACCGCGCTCGACGCGCACGTGTTGGGCAACAATCTCCATCGCGCCGGCGACGCCGCCGAGGATATGGGTCACTTCGTCAGCAAAGGCGACCGCCAGGTTGCGCCCTTCGGACCGCGTGCGATCCATTGCCGCCTCTTGCGCGGCCATGATCGAGAAGACAACCGTCGCCCACATCGCCAGAATGACGGTGATGCCGACGACGACGATCTCGAGCGTGATGGCTCGGGCGCGGCGACGCGGATCGCTGGGGAACGGAGTCAACAAGCTCCCGTGCTCCGAATGGGACGGACCAATCGAGCACGGGAGACGTTAACAACCAGCTTAGGCCCAAATGGGACGGGCCGATATCGCCTTCCGTTTAGCCGCGCGATGCTAGAGCGCCCCAGCTTGACCGGGTTGCCTTTGGCCAACTTGGGCCAAAGGGGTCTTCACGCCCTTCCCGGGTCCCGCTAAGATCCCTTCGGCATCAACGTCAGCAACGACGAGGAGGACGAATCCATGCCTATCTCCATGTACCACGGATCAGTGCCGGTATTCCTGCAGCTTCTGGGCGGCCTCAAGGGGGTGATCGAGAAGGGCGAAGCCGCGGCCACGGCGAAGAAGTGGGAGGAGAACACCCTCCTGAACTGGCGGCTCCAACCCGACATGTTCACCTTCGCGCGCCAGGTGCGGCAGGCAAGCGAGCACGCTTTGGGCGCCGGCCGTGCCGCCGGTGTGGCGGTTCCCGAATTCCCCGCCATCGACAACAGCCTCGCCGAGATGAAGTCGCGCATCGACAAGACCATCGACTTCCTC
>DATEQL010000506.1:0-2087 GCA_035272665.1 Allostellaceae bacterium | reverse complement strand
ACACGGTCAGCGTCATCAATGACGCGATCAGGATGGCCTTCGGATAGTTGACCCCCGGGTTGTCCACCTCGGTGACGTGGACGGCAGACATTTCCATGCCGGCGTAGAACAGGAAGATCGAGGCCGCCAGCACCAGATTGTTGAAGTTCGTCAGATCGGGCATCAGCGCGGCGGGGTCGAGCGGCATGTGCGACTTGCCGCCGAGTATGACGTAGCCGATGCCGAGGATGATAATCAACCCGCCCGGGATGAGCGTCCCGATCAGGCCGCCCCATTTGCTGATCAGTCCGGCGATGGTGATCCCTCGGAAGTTGAACAGAGTCGCCGCCCAGTAGGTGGCCAGCGAAATGGCCACCACATACGTGCTGTTCGCCGACATTGCTTGGTCCCAGCGCTGATTCGGACCCACGAAGGCGAGCGAGACGGCGGCGAAGGTCAGCACGGTAGATGCCGTGTTGCGTGTCAAGCGCTAAAATGCCTCCCGCCGATCTTGCTGAGCATGCCGGCGTGCTCACTACGGTCAAGGACAAGGCGCGCTGTCACGCGCGGGCCTGCGGCCCTCCTTGACCTCCGCTGCGCGCGCCGACGTCGGGATTTCAGATCGGGACGGCGGAATGATCGACCCCATCGAACAACGGAATAGGGAGTCCGCCGAGGCTCAGGCTGGCATCGCGATAGCGGGATCAAACCGCTTGCCTGTCTTGAGAACCCCGAAGCAGAGAACCAGGAGCTTTCGCATTGCTGCCACGACGATCTGTTTGGGTTTGAGGCGGCCCGCGCTTTTCAAGCGCGCGACCAGGGCGGCTACGGGGGGATTGAAGCGCATCGCGGACAACGCTGGCATGTAGAGCGACGACCGCAGCGTGGCGTTGCCAATTTTGGAGATGCGCGTCGGGCGGTCGATCGAGCTGCCGGATCGGTGGTGGCTCGGGTTGAGCCCCGCATAAGCGACCACTTCACCACTCCGACGCAGAACCCCAGGCTCCGGCAGCTCCGTCAGCAGCAAAGCAGCCAGCGTTTCGCCGACGCCGATGACGCTAAGCAACAGGTCGCGTCTGCCGCGCAGTTCGGTATCCTGATCAATCGTCTCGCTGATGGCCTTGTCGACCGCCTCAAGTTGTGCGGTGAGATGGTCGATCGTCGCGCCGGCCAACGTGGTCGCGGTGCGATCGCCGAGACCACTACCGATACGATTCTTCCACTCCGCCCGGTTACTGACGATGCCGGCACGCACGGTCTGCAGCTCACACAGTCGCCGCATCGCAGGAGACGGCGGAGCCCATGGTGCCGGTTTGAATAACTCAGCGTATTCGCGGATCAGGGTGGCATCGACCTTATCGGTCTTGTTGCGACCGAGTTTGGTGCGGGCGAAATCACGGATCTGGGCCGGGTTGACGACGCTGACGACGTGACCAGCATCGTGCAGCGCAAGCGCCACGCCGAGACTGTAACGACCAGTTGCCTCCATGCAGACATGAGCCTGTTTGCTGCCCATGGCTTTAAGCCAGGCTAGCAGCAGCTTCCAACCATCGGGGCTGTTGTCGAAGGTCTTGCTCTGTCTTCGCTGGCCTCTGGCGCAGTTGGCATCCAAGGTGTCCTTGGACACATCAATTCCAATTATAGCATTCATCGTTGTTACCATTATCGCGGTTGAACACGGCAAGTCTCCGCGTCCGGCCACCTTGTACACGGGATCAGCGGCAGGCCGCGTCCCTGGATACCGTTCGGCGTGAACAGCGGAGCCTGGAAAAGCGGGGCCGTATCTACCGTACAGGTTCTTCGACCGAAGGGATGCATGAGGCTCACCGCTTTCCTTGCTGCTCGGCGAGAAGTTGTCACCCGTCGAGCAAGCGGCAACGTACAAGGGATGCCGAGAGCGCGCTCGCCGCCCCCAGGCTTCGGGATCATCACCCGACGCACCGGTTGTGGCTGGTAGCGGCCCTCCAGCAGGGTTCTCTCGATCTCCGGCCAGCGCGCCACAAGGAGGTCCGGCAGCTCCCGGACGGTCATCCCGTCCACTCCCGGAGCCCCCTTGTTGCGCACCACCGCTCGTACTGCCGCCTCAACGTTATCCGGCGAGCAGATCG
>DATEQL010000505.1:0-3758 GCA_035272665.1 Allostellaceae bacterium | reverse complement strand
GCTGCCGATCTTCCTCAGTCGTGGACACCACTGGCCCTATCTTTACGTGAACACGGCCTCGGGGATCGCCAATCTCGGCGATTTGCGCGGCAAGCGCATCGGTGTGCCCGATTACGATATGACGGCCGCACTGTGGTTCCGGAACACGCTAAAGGACCTTTACGGCATCGAGGCCAAGGACAATGTCTGGTTCAACGGGCGCACCAAGGAACTGAGCCACGGCGGTGCGCTCGGTCTCGACAAGGCGGGACCAGTCGGCGTCACCCACCACTGGCTGACCACCGATCAGACCCTCGACGTGATGCTCGACCGCGGCGAAATCGATGCTTGCACCGCGATCCGTCAGTCGAACCGGGTCACCGCCGGCGATCCGACCGTCATCGACCGCTGGGGCGGGACACAAATCGTCGGCAACCCGCGCCTGCGCAAATTGCTGCCGGACGACGGCAAGGCCGTCGTCTTCGAATATTACCGGCGGACCGGGTTCTTCCAGGCCAATCACCACGTGATCGTGCAGAACCGCATCCTGCGCGATCATCCCTGGGTGGCCCTCGAGCTGTTTGACGCCTTCCGGCGGTCGAAGGAGATCGCCTATGAACGGGCCCGGCGCTCCGCGTCGGCCTACCTCTATTTCCAAGGAGCCGACCGGCAGGAGCAGGTTGCGGTCTTCGGCGAAGACCCGTATCCCCTGGGCCTCCGCTCGATGGGGAAGAATGTCGAACGTTTGATCCGCGGCTCCATGGAGCAGGGGCTCCTGACCAAGCCGCTGGGGCTCGAGGATATCTATTACCGCACGACATTGAATACCTGAGGCTCGGCCGTCGCGATGGTTGCGGGCGGTTATCGGATCGCTACGTAAGGCTCCCGTCCCGGCTATGCTGAGCCGCGATGGATACCGCAGGGAGAAATCGGGCTGAACGCCGGCTGGCGGCGATCCTGGCCGCCGATGTCGCCGGCTACTCGCGCCTGATCGGGGCCGACGAAGAAGGAACCCTTGACCGGCTCAGGTCGATCCGGGCGGAGGTAATCGACCCAGCGATCACCGCGCATCGGGGCCGGCTGGTCAAGACGACGGGCGACGGGCCGCTCGTCGAGTTCGCCAGCGTCGTCGACGCGCTGCGCTTTGCAACCGAGGTGCAGCAGGCGATGGTCGGGCGCAATGCCGAAACCGCCGCCGCGGAGCGCATCGAATTCCGTATAGGTATCGATCAGGGCGATGTGGTCGTCGAGGACGGCGACATTTTCGGCGACGGGGTCAATATCGCGGCCCGGCTCGAAGGGCTGGCCGAACCTGGCGGGATCTGTGTCTCGCGCGAGTATGTGTCTCGCGCGAGTACAGGAGGATGCGGTCGGCCGGCTCGACCTGATCTTCGCCGATCTCGGCGAGCAGACTCTCAAAAACATCGCCCGTCCGGTCGGGGTCTATCGCGTTGGATCACGGGCATCGCGCCCGCAAAGCCCCCTTCCTAACCCTCCCCGCTTGTGGGGGAGGGAAGGGTGGGGGCGGCTGTGACGGAGGCCGTCCCAGCTCCCGCACCGGCACTCGCCCTCCCCGACAAACCGTCGATCGCCGTCTTGCCGTTCGCCAACATCAGCGGCGATCCCGAGCAAGAATACTTCGCCGACGGCATGGTCGAGGAGATCATCACCGCGCTCAGCCGCATCCGCTGGCTGTTCGTCATCGCCCGCAATTCGAGCTTCACCTACAAGGACCAAGCCGTCGATGTGAAACGGGTCGGGCGCGAGCTGGGGGTGCGCTATGTGCTCGAAGGCTCGGTGCGCAAGGGCGGCGGGCCGGGTGCGGATTACGGCGCAGCTGATCGAGGCCGAGACCGGCACGCATCTTTGGGCCGACCGCTTCGATGGCGCGCTCGAAGACGTGTTCGACCTGCAGGACCAAGTGGCGATCAACGTCGCCGGGGCTATCGAGCCGGCGCTGCAAGCCGCCGAAGCCCGCCGCTCCACCGTCCAACCAATGACCTGACGGCCTACGATCTCTATCTGCATGCGCTGCCGAATTTCGCCTTGTTGGCGAGGGAGAGCATTTCCGTGGCGGTTGATTTGCTCGATCGGGCAATCGCCTGCGATCCGAGCTACGGCCCGGCTCTCGCGCTGGCGGCGATGTGCACCCAACAACTTCACATGAACGGTTGGACCGATTCCCCGGACGCTATCCGGAACCAGGGCCTCGACCACGCTCGCCGAGCCCTTCGGGCGGCCGAAAATGACCCCTTCATTTTCACGAGTGCGGCCCTGGTTATTCGGCTATTTCGGGGAGGACATCGAGGCAGCGATCGCGTTGATGAACCGCTCTTTAGCCGCCAACCCGAGTTCCGTATACGATTGGCTTCTCAGCGGCCTGCTCCGGCTGTTTGCCGGGCAACTCGATACCGCGATCGAGCACGTGGAGAGATCGTTGCGGCTCAATCCGCGAGACCGGCTTGCCGCGCCGATGACGCCAATCGGCGTCGCATATCTCATGAAACGGGACTTCGACTCGGCGGTCGCGAAACTACAGGCGTCGATCCAGGAACGCCCCGGCTTCGCATTGTCTTACCGCCTTCTCGCGGCAAGTTATGCCCATATGGGACGGCTCGATGACGCGTGCGAGGTCATCGAGCGTCTGCGTGCGGTTACGCCGGTCATCGTTCCGCCCACCCTTCCGCTTCGCAACCCGGAACACCGCGAGTTGGTTCTGTCGGGCTTGCGCTTGGCAGCGGGTGAGACGACATGACTGCCGCCGTCGCCATGAACCGCTAACCAGCGTGGGATCGAGGAGCTATGACATCATCGTCGATGGGGTCAATGTCGCCGCCCGGCTCGAAGCCCCGGTCGAGCCGGACGGCATTTGTCTATCAACCCTGGGAGACACTTTGAGCGCCTAAGATTGAGATGGACAGGTCCAAAAAAACTGGCTTTGCCGACCGCCTGAGCGCAGCCGCAGAGGCGAGGAAGGCCCAACTGGAGCGGGCTGCCCGAGCGAGGGCTGCGGCCGAGAGCCCCGCCGCCGTTGAGCGCCAGGCGGCGCGGGAGGCGGTCAGGGTGGCTCGCGATGCCCGTATCGCTGAGCGCAAAGCCGCAAAGTTGGCCGCTGAAGCTCGTCAGGCGGCTGCCCTAGCCGCGGCACAAGCCGCCGAGGCTGCTGCCCTAGCCGTGGCGCAAGCCGCCGAGGCTGCGGCCCGTGAGGCCGCGCTGAAAGCCGAGCAAGAGGCCCGCGACGTGGAATTTGCCGAGCGAGCCGAGCGGGAGGCCATCGTGGAAGCCGAGAAGCAGGCGGCTCGTGACGCCCGCTATGCCGCCCGCAAAGCTCGAAAGCGAAAAGGCAGATAGGGTCGCCAATCGATAAGAGGACAGAGGATGGCCTACCTGATCTACCGCGTAGAAATCACCCGCGATGAGTCGCGCCCATCCGGGACAGCAAGTATTGAGATCACCGTCTACATCGCGTTCCCGAAACCAACGAGCCTGAGTTCGGGAGGCTGAGCAGAGCGTTCAAAGGGGTATGGAATAGTCGGCTCCGTGAAGCTCCTTTCCCGACAGCCCTCCGCCACAACTCGCTCGGCAGGTTGGTTGAGTCGCTTCGAGGACAAAACCCAGGCGGGCGAATCGTTCCTTACCGGCCAGGGTGCGTTCCTTCTCAGAGTCAGGCCCCTGGTTTTGCTAACCGATCTGGCCTTTGGGAATTCACGCCCCGGCACGGTCGTAGGGGGACCCGCGAGCCTCAAGACACCTGAGCCGCCAACGGCGACAGATCAGGC
>DATEQL010000504.1:0-7028 GCA_035272665.1 Allostellaceae bacterium | reverse complement strand
GTCACCGGTGCCATTGGTTGGCTCCTCTTTCGGAAGCTTCGGCCGCCCGCGGAGGATGACGCCGCCGTCGCGACATGATGTGACCACACCGGATATCATCTGTCCGCTAGCTGCCGTATCGAGCAGTCGGGCGATCCCCTTAGCGATGCACGCGTCCCGCTATGCTCTTCCGTCGACCCGCCTGCGGGACGTCTACGGCCATTACGACCAGGCGGTCGTTGCGTGGTGTGCGGAATCGGAACAGATCGCGAGGCTGTTTGCCGCCACGCTGCCTGAGATTGGCCGCGTCTGCCGCGATCCCAATGACGATCACGTCATCGCGACGGCCCTCGCGGTCAACGCCGACATTATCGTAACCGGCGACAAGAATCTGCGGGCGCTGAGCCGGTGCCAATCATTTTCGCATTCTCACTGCTCGGGCGTTCCTGCCGGAACTTGGCAGTTAAGGCACAAGGATCGCTGCCGAACCCAGAGTCAGTCGGCGGCGGCCGGGCCTATTTCGTGTCGATCCTCCGTCGAGCCTGGGGTAGATCTTGTTGTCACCCGGCACGGCGCAGCTGGCGCAACGACAGCGCGTGGAGCAGGATCGAGCTCGGCACCGCAAAGGCCGGGATCAGCACGTTCGGGTAGAGCCCTAACCTGGTGTTGGGGATGCTCGGTTTGATCAACTGAAACGGGCCCGGCGCCGTGACCAACCCGATCCCGACGGCGATCGCGAAATCGAGTAAGCTAAAGACATTCCACGCGATTGCCCCGCGTACCGCACTGCCGTTCCGCGACACGAGCGAATAGGCGACCGGCAAGGCGAGCAGCCCGGTGGTCACATCGCCGATGCCGGCCGGCAAGGCGAACAGGGAGGGGATCACGCCGCGCGCCCAGCCGACCAGGAATATCCCTCCGAGTACCCGATAGACTTGAAGGCCGATTAGCCAGCTCGTCGGCATCGCGTCGAGCACTTCGCCGATCCCCTTTGACCGCAACAGGATCGGCACGCCGACGATCACCGGCAGAAAGATTGCCAACGGCACCAGTGGCAGGCTGTTGCTGCCCGGGCGGAACACGCCGTTGATCGCGAGGCGCCAGATTGTCGCCAGCCACAGCGTATAGGGCACGACAACGGCCAGCCATATGCCGAGCCGCCGGCGCGGCGCGAGCTCGGTGCGTTCGAGGCCGAGCCATAGCCCGAGAACGATCGCGATATGGATCGCCAAGCGGCCGGCTGTGCTCGGCACACCGCTCGCCGGCAGCGCGGGCACCCAGTAATTCAGCCCAATCCAGAACGCAGTTAGAGGCGCCAGCCAAAGCAGAACCCGCCAGGGCTGCCCGCGGGCGGATGAGGTGACGGGGATATCGGTTACGGCGGTCATGGGCATGACCTCGGAGATATGACTCCGTTCATCCATCGGTTCACATTCGTGTTACCGTCGTCGCCAGCGAACCACCCTTGCGCCGATGACCGATCCGCTTTCCTCTTCCGCGCCTTCGGCTCCGAACATCTGAAGAGAAGTCGCGTAGCTACGGGAACATTTGACAACCATTGCCTCGATATGTGGAAGAATTAGCCTTTCCTCTTGCGAAAGTGATGATGCCACAGCCTCAACTACGCCGCTGCGAAAGACTTGGACGTAAGCACGCTGGGCCTTAGATAAGCCCTCAGCGTTCGAAGCGGTGATTAAACCATCAAAAGTGATCTGATAATCCTGTGCGGCCATGCTACCGATCGGCACGAATAGATGCGACTGCGCCGCTACCTTATCGAGCGACAATGATTGTCCGAAATCGAAAGCCGCGAACGGCACTACATGCAAAACTAAACTGCCCCCATCGAGCAGGCCAACGGGTGTCTCGTGCGCGCCAATTCGAGCGGTGCGCTCAATACGAAACGCGCGAACACGCTCTGCGAGGAGGGGTGCTTGGGTAAAAATTCGGCGCAGCTCCTCGACGTTCGGCTCGTATTTCCCTGCCGACGACCGCGCGTGAAACCGTGCGGTATTTTGAAAGATGATGCGATGAGGGGGGTTGTAGCTCTTGGGTACGCGAACCACGATAACGAACCCGCCTCCGGATAATAGAACGGCCCGCGTTTGTAGATTTGTGATTCGAGGGTCAAGCCCATCGCGCGCCATCTGCTCTAGGCGCAGGCGTTCCGCTTCGCCATCCCCCGTGAAGGGATGAACCTGCGTTGGTATGCCCTTTGCGGCAACCATCCCGATGATGAGATCGCCGCCCGCCGAATTTGCAAACGATGACACGTCGGCGAGAAATTCGCGGCGTTGAGCGTCGGTCCCGCCGTAGGTCTCGCGCTTGTATTCCACGTGCAGGGATTCCGCAGCTTGAGCTGCGATGAGCCGCTGAAAATGATCCTCGGTGATCTCCCCGAGGGGAATGTTCGTCAGAGCCATCCGGGTGCACCTCCGATGCGCTTCGGCATGAGGTGTAAAGTGATCGCCAGCAGGTGGGATTCAATATCTTGTGTTCTTTGCACCTCGGCGGGTCGCTGTCATGTCAAAGTCGTATAATGTCCATTTTGGAAAGCGGCTCAAAAGCTTCGCGAAATATTCGCCCAGGGTGTGAAGTATAAGAAGCGCGGGGCGCCGCGTTCGACTTGCCTCACCAGGGTTGGCGGGGCCCCCGGAGTACTTGACCTCGTATGCCTTTACTCCGCGCGCTCGGCCACAAGATGTGGGTCGGCGTGACGTCGTCAGAAAGGTCGATGTAGGCCGCGCTCGTCTCGCTACCCTTGGGCGGCTTCCGACTCGGCCGCCATCCTGTCGGTTTAATCGATGTTCCGGCAAAGTCCGATTTTGCTATTGAAATAATCTATGAAATTCTCTAAATAGCATCACCCATCAGCGCGGTGCTTGAAATGCGCCCCGAGAGGTCGAATCAAGGAGACGATGATGAGCGATGTGCTTCTACCAAAACTGCCGGGGCCGGTGCGTGGGCGACCGTTCGAAAAGGGCCGCTCGGGCAACCCCGGCGGCCGTCAACGAGGTTCCCGCAACAAGGCGACGCTTGCCGCCGCGGCATTACTCGAAGGTGAGTCCGAAGCGTTGACGCGCAAGGCCGTCGAGATGGCGCTCGCCGGCGACCCGACCGCAATGCGCCTCTGCATGGAGCGCGTGCTGCCGCCGTGTCGGGAACGCACCGTCAAGTTCAGTCTGCCGCCGATCGAGGCCGCTCGTGCGGGCGAGACCTGCGGGCCATCGGCCCACGATGTCTCTCTGGCGATGAACGCCGTCACCGCGGCCCTCGCTCGAGGCGAGATCACGCCGGGCGAGGCGGAGAGGATCGCGGGGGTGGTCGACACCTTCGTGCGGGCAATCAAAACAACAAAGAGAGAAGGCGCTGGTCTCAATCTGCTGCAGATCCTGACTGCGGGCAATTATGATGATGATAATGCCGAGGATAATTCCGACGGCGGCGATTATGACGAAACTGGTGAAGATGATTATGATGAAACCGGCGATTATGAAGAAACCGATGATCGCGCTTCATAGCAAGCGGGGACCACCGAGCCGGCGGGTCTCGGCAACGACGGCCGACACGGCCGCCGCGCGTAGTCGCGCTTCAACTTAGACGAGAGATCTTGCTGCAGATTTGCTGCAGGTGCAGCCATCGGTAACAATCGATACAATTTATGATTGCAGGTTCAGGATCCCGGCGGCGTAATCACGACGGCGAGGCGGCGACGATAGCGGCGGTGGGTCCATATCTTTGCCCGGACGATAGATACAACCAAAAGGAGAGAGAGTTTGCTGTAGATCCGCTGCAGATCTTGGGATTGAGCAATTTTGATGAAACTGATGACTGTTATTCGGAGGAGCCCGATGACTATGGTTCGGAGTAGCCAGGGCGCTGTCTCGCCGCTACTCGACCCGGCTAGCCCGTCCTTATATTCTCTATCTTGAGCCAAGCCGGAGCCGATCCTTGCCGCTCGACATCGTCCCCAGCGTTTGCCCGCACGACTGTCCGAGCGCTTGCGCGCTCGAGGTCGAGCGCGTCGACGGGGGCCGTATCGGGCGGGTCCGAGGCGCGGCGGCGCAGGACTACACGCTGGGTGTGGTCTGCGCCAAAGTCGCGCGCTATACCGAGCGTCAGCACCACCCGGCGCGTCTTTCGCGGCCGCTGCGTCGGGTCGGTGAGAAGGGCGTGGGCTTGGACGGCTTTAAGCCGATCTCTTGGGACACCGCACTCGACGAGGTCGCCGAGCGCTTGACATGCGCCGCCCAGCGCCACGGTTCGGAGACGGTGTGGCCCTATTACTATGCCGGCACGATGGGGTTGGTGCAGCGCGACGGCATCAACCGGCTGCGTCACGCGATGCGATATTCGCGCGAGGATCTGACGATCTGTAACGCGCTCTCCGACGCGGGCTGGCTCGCCGGAGTCGGCGCCAAGCGCGGCGTCGACGGGCGCGAGATGGCGAAATCCGATTTGATCGTCGTCTGGGGCGGCAACCCGGTCTCGACCCAAGTCAATGTGATGACCCATGTCGCAGCGGCCCGCAAAGAGCGTGGTGCCAGGCTCGTCGTCGTCGATCCCTACCGCACCGCCACCGCCGAGCAGGCCGATCTCCACTTGGCGCCGCTTCCCGGCACAGATGGCGCGCTCGCTTGCGCGGTCATGCATGTCTTGTTCAAGGAAGGCTATGCCGACCGGGATTACATGGCGCGCTACACCGACGATCCACGGGGGCTCGAGACGCACCTCGCGACCCGTGGCCCGGTCTGGGCGGCGCCGATCACCGGGCTTTCGGAACACGAGATCGTCGGTTTCGCGCGGCTCTATGGCTGCACCAGGCGTAGCTACATCAGGGTCGGCTACGGCTTCTCGCGATCGCGCAACGGCGCCGCGCAGCTCTTCGCCGTCACCTGCCTGCCGGCGGTGACCGGCGCCTGGGCCCACGAGGGCGGGGGTGCCCTCTATTCGAACCATGATCTCGTCGCCATCGACCGCACCTTGATCGAGGGGCTGGACCTGCTCGATCCGACCACCCGTATCCTCGATCAGTCGCGGATCGGCCCGGTGCTGACCGGCGACCCGCGCGATCTCGGCGACGGACCGCCGGTCTCGGCGTTATTCGTTCAGAACACCAACCCGATGGTCGTGGCGCCGGCATCGCGGCTCGTCCACCGCGGCTTTGCGCGTTCCGATCTCTTTGTCTGCGTCCACGAGCAGTTCATGACCGAGACCGCGGCAATGGCCGACATCGTATTGTCGGCAACGACCTTTCTCGAGCATGACGATATCTATACTGCCGGGGCTCATACCTATCTGCAGATCGGCCGCGCCGTCCTGCCGCCCCATGCCGAATGCCGGTCGAACCACGAGGTCATATCAGGGCTTGCCGAGCGGCTCGGCGCGCGCCACCCCGGTTTCATGATGAGTGCCGTCGAGCTGATCGACCGCACCCTGCGAGCGAGCGGGTTGCCCGCCGTCGAGAACTTTCCCGCCGAGGGTTGGCTCGACTGCCGCCCACCCTTCGTAACCGACCACTTCCTCGACGGCTTCGCCCACGCCGACAAGAAGTTCCATTTCCGCGCCGATTGGCCGGCCATTGGCCCCGGGCATGCTGGGCTTCCCTCTTTTCCCGATCATGTCGCGGTCATCGACGACGGCGATCCCGAGCGGCCGTTCCGCCTGGTTGCGGCACCCTCGCGCTCGTTCCTCAACACGAGCTTCAACAACACGCCGTCGAGCCTTGCCCGCGAGGGTCGACCGACGGCTCTCGTCCATCCCGAGGCGCTGGCAGGGCTGCGGCTTGGCGACGGCGATCGGGTGCGCATCGGCAATCGGCGGGGCAGCCTCGTCGTCCATGCGCGCGCCTTTCCGGGCATGCAAAAACGGGTGGTCATTGTCGAAGGACTGTGGCCCAATCATGCCTTTGAGGAGGGTATCGGGATCAACCTGCTGACGAGCGCCGATCCCGGCCTGCCGCGAGGCGGCGCCGTCTTTCACGATACCTCGGTCTGGCTCAGGCCGGCGTGAGGGCGAGGATGAGTGACGACAAGAACCGACTTCCGACCGAGAGGCACTCGGCCGAAGTCGCGGACTTTCTGGACAAGCTGAAACGGGCGCCGGCGACGCATCCCGGGGCAGGTCGCGGACGGCTGATCTTTGCGCTCGACGCAACCGCCAGCCGCGAGCCGACCTGGGACCGGGCATGCCGGATCCAAGGCGAGATGTTCGAGGCGACGGCGGCACTCGGCGGGCTAGAGATCCAGCTCGTCTATTACCGCGGCTTCTCGGAGTGCAAAGCGAGCCGCTGGATGACGACCGCCACCGATCTGCACCGGGTTATGCGCAGCGTGTTTTGCGTCGGCGGCGAGACCCAGATCGAGCGCGTGCTGACCCATGCGATCCGCGAGACCCGCGGCCGCAAGGTCAATGCGCTGGTCTTTGTCGGGGATGCGATGGAGGAGAAGGTCGACCGGCTGTGCCGCCACGCCGGCGAGCTCGGCCTGCTCGGCGTGCCGATCTTTCTCTTCCACGAGGGGCGCGATCGGGTCGCGGCGGCGGCATTCAAGCAGATGGCGAGCCTGTCGCGCGGCGCCTATTTGAGCTTCGATCTCGCCAGCGCCGATCGCCTGAAAGAGCTACTGGGCGCCGTCGCGGTCTATGCGGCGGGCGGCTATAGGGCGCTCACCGCCTATGGCGAGAAGAAGGGTGGCGAGGTGTTGCGGCTCACCTCCCAGTTGAAGAGCTGAGCGGCGGCGATGCTCTACCTTCTCGGCGGATTCGCTGTCCTCAGCGGCTTCTTGATGCTGGTCTATTTGTTCGTCAATGCCGATCCGGCGCGCCTCGCCCGAGGCCTAAAGGTGACCGGCATCGTCATCGCGGTCCTGGCGGTGGCGACCCTGGCGATCTCCGGACGGCTCGCCGCACTGCTGATGCCGATCGCGATGCTGATGCCGCTGCTCATTCGGGTCCGCAGTGTTCTCGACCGGTTTCGGCCCCCCAGCGGCAGCCAGACCTCGACGGTGGCGACGCCGTTTCTGCGGATGACGCTCGACCACGATACCGGC
>DATEQL010000503.1:0-2587 GCA_035272665.1 Allostellaceae bacterium | reverse complement strand
TGTCCACCCCATCGGGGGCGACCCCCGGCATCTCGGCGAGCACGACGATGCTGTCGCCCGTTTCGTAGATGTCGGCGGGCGGCAAGAAAACCGGCCGTGGGGCCGGGCGCTGACCGCTTTCGGTCGTTGCCGGCGTCTGCCGTTCGACGGTTCTGACTTCCTGGGCCATGATTGCACTCCTCTGACTAAAGTCACCCAGCCCGGATCTGGATCTTCTTGGGCCGGTCCGCTTCCAGCCGTTCCAGCTCGATCTCCAGAATGCCGTTGCTCAAGCGGGACTGGACCTTGTCCGGATCGACCCGGAACGGCAGCTGGACCGCCCGCGAGAAGCTCCCGTAGGCGCGGTCGCGATGCTGCCAATTGGCGTCCTGCTGCTGCTTCGGGCGTCTCGCTCCCTCCAGGGTCAGCACGTCTTCTTGCAGGTTGATTGTGACGATGATGCGGGGCTCGCGCTCGTTCAGGCGTGCCTCGGGATCAGCTTCGATCGAGGGGCGGGCGAGATCCGATTCGATCGCCCGATGCTCCCAGAATTCCTCGACGAGCTGCATCTGCGGGGACTGCGGGTAGGAGCGGCGTAGCCGATGTGGTGCTGCGGCGTTACGACGGCGAAGTCGCGCTCACTATTACCCGGCGGCAAGGGAACGTGCCGATCGTCGTGTTGCGTTGAGGGGTTCAAAAGCCGACGTTTAAATTCGCGACGGCGGCGCCGAAATAGGCCTGAGGCTCGGAGGGCCGCTCCCCGAGCGCGTGCTCCATTTGGCTCACGCACTCTTTGGACCCGTCGAACACCCCGCGCCAAGTGGCGGATTTCGGCAATGCCCCGAGCAGGCATTCGTCAAAAAAATTGTACATGCGATGGACCTGACAGCCAAAGGACGGCCGGTCGTTGCGCGCGGCGGTCAGGACAATGCGATTGGGTTTCGCCATTTTTCCGGCGGCAAAGCCGCCGCTGTAGCAGGCCGAGACGACCACGACCGTCGGCACGGCGGCGCATCCGCGTGACAGCGCCTGGGTAAGCTCATCCGGGCTGAGCGCCGTGTTCGAGCGGGCCAGCCACAGACCGGCGCCACGTTCGCCGTGCGAGGTCAGGAAGATCAGGCATCGATCTCCCGGTCGAACCGGCAGGGTGGCTATCCGTTGCAAGACCACGCTCGCAAGAGCCGGCTCGACCGCCGCTCCTAACTCGGCGGCGCTCGCGCTCAGACGGTGAATGTTTGTCGCCGGCACGCCCGCAGCCGCGAGACGTTGGCTCAATGCGCGGGTCGCGTTGTCGAACACCGGCTCGGAGTCGTCGCCCGCAACGAGAACCACCTGCCAGCTCGCGGCGGGGGTCGCGGCATTTGCGATGGCTTGGCCAATGAGTACGCCGAACATGAGTACGGCCGATGACAAGTGAGCAGCGAACCGAAATGCCATCGAACCCTTCTCCACCCGCCCCCATATCTCGATTTATCTTATCCCATCGAAGAGACCGCACGATGCCATTAGCACTCGTCGAAAAAAGTTGCACCCCCTGTCGTGGCGGCATGCCGCCGCTGACGCAGGAAGAGGCCGCGAACTATGGCGGGCAAGCGCCGGATTGGGAGTTGCTCGACGGAGCGAAGCGAATCGAGCGGACCTACCGTTTCAAGAATTTCCGCGAGGCTTTCGCTTTCGTCGAGCGCGCAGCCGCGCTCGCCGAAGCCGAGGGACATCATCCCGAGATCACGTTTGGCTGGGGCTACGCCAGGGTCTCGCTGCACACCAAGAAGATCAAGGGCCTGCATGAGAATGACTTCATCATGGCGGCGAAGCTGGATCGCATCGCGGCCGAACGAGCGCAGGCTGCGGCCTGAAGGAGTTTCCCGACCCTCCGTCACGGGTGTAGCGGAGGGTGCGGTCTGCCGGCACATATCGGTTCGGTGCAAAGTACGGTACACTGGCAACAAGCGTCACGCAGAACGCTCTCGAAACGCTCTCGATGCGCTCTCGAATCCGCGGGTGCGCGACCGGCAAATGAGGGAGGGGCGCGGTGCCTACTTACATCATGCTCGCCAATTGGACGGACCAGGGCGCCCAGAAAGTGAAGGAATCGCCGCGGCGGCTCGAAACGGCGAAAAAGGCGCTCGTCGACATGGGGGGCGAGTTCAAATCGGTTTACATGACAATGGGCGAATATGATCTAATCGCGGTTTACGATGCTCCCGACGATGCCGTGGTGGCCCGATTCACTTTGTTGCTCGGGTCGCTCGGAAGCGTGCGGACTAAGACGTTGAAAGCCTTTCCCGAGGCGGCCTATCGCGAGATCATCGCCTCGCTGGGGTAAACATATGCGAGCTGAGCCTCGTTCTCCGGCAAGCGGTCGTCACTCGGCCGCGACCGTCGTCCCACTGGGGATGGGACGCGGTCGGCGCAATAAGAGGATTAGCGGCAAGCCGACGACGACGATCACCATCATCAGCTTGAAGTTGTCGATATAGGCAACCATCGCCGCCTGTCGCGTCGCTTCGGCGTTGAGCGCGGCGATCCCGGAGGGGTCGGTCAGGCTGAAGCGTGAAGCCATATGCGGCATTCGAGCCAGCGGGTTGTCAGGACGCAACTGCTCGAC
>DATEQL010000502.1:0-2525 GCA_035272665.1 Allostellaceae bacterium | reverse complement strand
TTGCGTACGCTTTCCTTGTGTGCATGCTGTCGCCACTACCCCGGCGCAGCGGCTGGGCGTCTTGCTTTGCTCATTTCACCCAGCCGTGTCAGCCTTCCCCGAAAGGGTCGTCGGGTCGGCCTGCGCATCGGCATTTTCGAGATGCTATGGGGCGGCGGCGAGGAAATTGCATCCATCGTCGCTGATGTGAACCGATGGAGCCCCCAATGCAAAAGCCGAACGACCTGAACCAATCCCGTATCGTCCTGAAACAGGACAGCACACTGATCGCAGTGATCGAAATGAGTTTGTCGAGCTGGCTCGTTGCCGGCATCGTGCCCGGCGTCGAGCGCCAGCCGTTGAAGAAGCTTGCGGTCGACGAGAGCGCATTGCTGAAGCTGCTCAATCGCTGGCGTGAGGAGGCGGAGAAAGCAGGACGCAGGATCGAACGCATTGCCGTCGCCTTTGAGGCCGGCCGGGACGGTTTCTGGCTGGCGCGCTGGCTTAGAGCACGCGGCATCGAGGCCCACGTTATCCACGCATCGAGCGTAGCCGTGTCGCGCGAGCACCGGCGCGCCAAGACCGACCGTCTCGACACTGAGCTGCTCAAGCGCGCCTTTCTCGGCTGGCTGCGCGGCGAGCGAGATCACTGCAAGATGGTGGCGATCCCGACTACCAAGGACGAAGATGCCAAGCGGCCCAACCGCGAGCGCCAGAGCCTCGTCGGAGAGCAAACTCGGATTGTCAACCGAATGAAAGCAGCGTTGATCCGGCTGGGCATCCGCGGCTTCAATCCCAAGCTGAAGAAGGCCGCCGGGCGCCTTGAAGATTTGCGCACGCCCGAGGGCGAACCAATACCGCCAAACACGCTAGCTGAGCTGCGTCGCGACATGGAGCGCCGGCGGCTCGTCAGTGATCAGATCCGCCAGATCGAGCAGGCTCGCCTAGTGCGTATGGAGCAGGCGCCCGGTGATGGACCACACGCGATGGTCCGACTGATCGCCCGCGTTATTGGTGTCGGTATAGAAACGGCGGACATGCTGGTGCACGAGGTTCTCTCGCGGAAATTGCGGGATCGACGAGCCGTAGCGCGCTATGCTGGTCTCACCGGCGCACCCGACGAGAGCGGCAGCAAACGGCGAGAGAAAGGGCTCGCCAAGGCGGGCAACGCACGAGTACGCGTCGGAATGATTCAGTTGGCTTGGCGCTTTTTGCTCTTTCAGAAAGACAGTGCATTGGCCCAGTGGTATCGGACTCGAACTGAGGGCGCTGGCAGAAACCGCAAAACAATGATCGTAGCTCTGGCGCGCAAATTGCTAATTGCCTTGTGGCGTCTGGTAACCACTGGCGAGGTTCCGGCTGGCGTCGTATTGCGAGCGGCGTGAGGGAGAAGATTTAGAAAAGACAAGCTCTCGGAGGCTGACGACCAGAACATCGTCGGTGTCCGATGACGATCCGAGGTGGCGGTCACCCGAAGCAAGCCATGGTTTTGAAACCGGTTTCGAGAATGGGTCCGCCGCCGAGGAGCTTCGCCGCCGATGCGCATGCCTGCATCATGGTCAGGTCGCTACGGACCTACCGAATACAAGGTTGTGGCGCGATGATCCGCGCCCGATGGCAAGCTCCCCTCTGATCGTCGTCCCGACCACAACCAGCGTGCCGCCGTGCTCGGGTCTGTCAAGGCGCGGCCTGGAAACGACGGAGCGCGCGGCCAGGGCAGAGCGACGGCCGACCTTGACAGCCCCTGTGCGCGTCGGCCTCAACACGTGTGGGTCGGGGCGAAGAAACGGGATTCCAAGTCGAACAAAGAAACTGGGATGAAGGAAGTGGAGAATGGTGTGAAATAAGTGCTTGACTTCAAAAGCCCCATACAAGGCTTGCTCGGCGTTCACTTGCGTTACGGCCTGCACACTCGCGCTGTCACCGTATATCGTGACACGCTAACCAGAGGCTTCAGCTATTTCGTCACCTCCATAGCTGCTCCGGTTGCTTCCGGCTGGAGCAATTGCCGGGTGGGTCTTACACCCACTGGAAAGCGCCGCCTTTCCACGGCGCACACCCGAAGCAGCCTACGCCACCAAATTCTCTACCGTCCCGTCGGCAAGCCGCCCCTGCGCGCGATACTGTCCGACCTTCTCCATCAGCGGCGCGTCGGACACCGAATAGAGCACGGCATCGCCGGCGCCGGTGTTGAAGTGGCGGCGCCACAGGAAATTCGGCACCACGAAGATGTCGTTCTTCTCCCACTCGAAGCGCTTGCCGGCGATCTCGGTCGCGCCGCTGCCTTCGATCACCGTGTACATGGTGCTCGCGGTCTCGCGCTTGCCCCGCGTCGCCTCGCCCGGCCGCAGCAATTGGGCGGCATAGGCGAGCGTCGGGAACACCGGGGCGCCGTTGGCCGGATTGACGAAGCGCAGCGTGATGCCCTCATAGGGATCGCCGCCCTCGTCGGCGAGCCCGGCCAGCGCCTTGTGGATATCGGCGCCGCGGTAGTGGATCATCGGCGTCCCGCCCGATCCGATACCGCGCTGGTGCGATACGAAGCC
>DATEQL010000501.1:0-5694 GCA_035272665.1 Allostellaceae bacterium | reverse complement strand
GGTCTCCGATGCCGTTCCTTCGCCGATCTGGTCCCCGACGATCACCGGTCCGGTGGCGATGCCGATCCGCACCGCGAGCTCGACCCCGGGGGGCCTCGGGACCGCGGCATTCAGCTCCGCCATCGCATCCACGATGTCGAGACCCGCCCGCACCGACCGCTCGGCCTCGTCCTCATGGGCGCGCGGGTAGCCGAAATAGACGAGAATGCTGTCGCCCATATACTTCGCGACAAAACCGTCGTAATGCCGAATCACGGCACTGCACCGGTTCTGATACGACGCGATCACATCGCGAAGATCTTCCGGGTCCATCCCGGTCGAGAGTGCCGTCGATCCCACCAGGTCGCAAAACATGACGGTCAGCTGGCGGCGCTCGGCCTGGGCCCCCGCCGGTGCGGGAGGCGGCACCAATGCCGGTGTCGCTGTCGGGGCTGGGGCCGGCGCCGCGGCGCCGAGCGCGGCGATTGCGGAAAGGAGCTTGCGACGATGGCCGACCGCGGTCACGCCGATGGCGATCAGGTCGTCGGCCGTCAGGTCCGGCAGGATGTCTCCGTCGACTTCGTTGTCGCGGAACGCCGGCTCGTATTGAGCAAGACCGAGCTGCTGCAGCCAACTCGCGACATCGATCGCCATCGCAGGTCCAATTCACAAGGGAGACTCAACATCCGCCGGTTGCACCACGACCGCAATAGGGCCGTTTATCCTTGCTATGTCATCGCCACCCGGCTATGGTTAGATAAAGATGACCAGTGGACACATATAATGACCGACGAGAAGCACGTTGCCGCAACGGACTTCAAGGCGAACTGCCTGCGCCTGATGGACGAGGTGGCGCGGCAGCGTCGGCCGATCGTCATCACAAAAAGGGGCAAGCCGATCGCCAAGCTGGTGCCGGTAGAAACGGAGGCGATCGATCTCTTCGGTCGCATGGCCGGGAGCATCAAGATATGTGGCGACATCATCAACCCGATCGAGGACGCGGGGTGGACTGGCGATGCCGAGAACCTCTGACCCGGACCTGATTTTGCTCGACACTCATGTGTGGCTTTGGCTCGTCGCGGGCAGTGCGGATCTTTCAACGGAAGCGCGCCTCACAATCGACGAGGCCGCTGCAGCGGGTACCCTTCGGATCGCCGCGATCTCGCTTTGGGAGGTTGCATTGCTGGCCGCGCGCGGCCGTATCGTCCTGGGCAAGTCCATCGGCCCGTGGCTCGAGGAAGCGCTGGCCGATCCCGGTCCCGCGATCGATCCGCTCAGTCCGCAAGTCGCGGTCGAAAGCTACGCTCTACCAGACGTATTTCATCGTGACCCGGCTGACCGGCTGATCGTCGCCACGGCGCGGGTGGCGAATGCCACACTGATGACCCGCGACCAGCGTATTCTCGACTACGCCGCCCGCGGGCACCTGACGGCGATTGCCGCCTGAGGGCCTGCGCCGCCCGGAAACGATTCACCTGGCAGTATCAACCTATGTTGGCGTCATTGCGAGTTACCTCCGGCCGGGGCGGCCGACCCGCCCTGGACGAAACGAGGGGAGCTGTCATTGCGAGCGCAGTGAAGCAATCTCGGGCCGCTCTAAGCGCACGTCCGATCGAGATTGCTTCGTCGCTTCGCTCCTCGCAATGACGAGACCTAGGTTTTTGTCTTGTTACAGATCATCGTACAGATCGCGCCATTCTGGATTGAACCCGTTGATCAGGTCGACCTTCTTCTGCCGTGAGCCTGCCTTGATCTGCTTTTCCCGCGTTATGGCCGCGGACGCATCGTATCCCGCCTCATAATAGACGAGCTTGGACACGTTGTAGCGGTTCGTAAACCCGGGCAGCAGCTTCTCCCGGTGCTGATACACCCGAGCTCCGAGGTCGTCGGTGACGCCGGTATAGAGGACCGTGTTGCGCTGGTTGGTCAGAATGTAGACACAATAGACCTTGTCCACACCGCCCTCTCCCTGTCACGAGATTGCTTCGCCCTGCTCGCAATGACGACAAAAAGGGAATGTCATTGCGAGGAGCGCAGCGACGAAGCAATCTCGTCCCGCATGAGATTGCTTCGCTTTGCTCGCAATGACGACAGTGAGGCATGTCATTGCGAGGAGCGCAGCGACGAAGCAATCTCGTCGAGGAGGGTGCGGGCGGCTTGCAGATCGGCGGTGTCGAAGCCTTCGGTAAACCAGCCGAGGATTGGAGCGAGCAGTGCGACCGCCTCTTGCCGCCGGTCCTGCTGTCGGCGCAGGCGGGCGAGGCTCATAGCACCGCGCAATTCCCAGGACTTCGCGTTCTGTCGTCGTGCGACGTCGATGGCTTGCTGCATGGCGGTCTCGGCCTCGCTTACCGTCCCGGCGCCGGCGAGCAAGGCCTCGCCCCGGAGCCGATAGAGCTCCGCTTCGAGCGGCGCTCCGCCAGCCTTCTCGACCGCCTTCAGCCCGGCGGCGACCGACGCAAGCGCCGCTTCGGGCTTGCCGATCGCCAATTGCGCATCGGCCTGCAACGCCAGCAGCATATGTTGACCCGCCCCTAGACCGAAACCGTCCACCCCTTGTGCGATTTGGACCGCTCCTTTCTCCTTTTCGCCGGTGGCGCTGAGCGCCCATCCGTTCTCACAAAAGGCGAACGCGTGGAAGTGCGCGATGCGCTGCTCCTCGCAGATCCGCAAAGCCCGTCCGGCATAGTCGGCGGCCGCTGACGGCTCGTGGCGCAAGATGTAAACGAGGGCGGCGTTACACAGCGTTTGGGCGAGGGTCACCGGGTGCCCGAGCGTCTCGGCGCTTCCTAACGCTGCCTGCAGCTCATCGAGGGACCGATCCGGGTAACCGAGCATCCAGGAAATCAGCGCCGGGAAGAACTGGCATTGCACGCTGGGGTGGGAACCCGGCCAATCCGGGAACTGCATGTTCGGATCGAACAGCTCGAAGCCCCGCCGAAATTGCGCAAGCGCCGGGTCGAGCTTCCCTTGGAAGTACAGCACGCCGCCGAGCGTCGTGTGCGCCCCGACGAGACGGGCTGCATCGTCAAGCCGTTCGGCGACACGCAACCCCTCCTCGGCAAAATGCTGCGCCTTCTCCATCTCGAGTAGGTGCAAATGGTAGAGATACAGGCCGCGGAGCGCGGTGAACTCCCGGGAATGATCCCCGAGCTGCCGACAGAGCTCCGAGGCCCGCGCATAGGTTCGGCCAATGTCGGGGTGGCCATAGACCTTGGTCGCGACCAGGGCGGGACCAAGCGCCATTTGGAGGTCGAGCTCACGCTCGGCCCGCTCGCGCATATCCGATAGCGCGTCGACCAGTGCCAAGCCTCGGCGAAACTGGTCGATCGCTTCGATGTTTGCCGATTTGCTCGCCGCGGCCGCGCCGGCTCTCAGCCAGTAAGCGATCGCCTGCGCCGGACAGCTCGCTTCGGTGTAGTGATGGGCGACCAGCTCCGGTTGCGTGCTCGCCACCTCGGGAAAGCGATCCTCCAGCAGCTTTGCTGCCCGCTCGTGATATTGCTGGCGGGTGCGCTTCAGCAGCGATTGGTAAGCCGCATCCTGGATCAACGCATGCTTGAAGAGGTAGCGCGACCGCGGCGGGCGGCCGCGCTGGTAGAGCAGCTCGTCGACCACGAGCTGACCGAGACCGCTCTGCAGCATCTCTTCCTCGAGCCCGGTCAGCGCGCTGATCATGTCATAGGAGAACTCGCGCCCAAGCACCGAGCCCAATTGCGCCACTTCACGCAGCTGCGGCGCCCGATCGAGCCGCGCCATCAGCGAATCCTGCAATGTCTCCGGGATGTGCAATTGCGCCAGCGCGCCCGTGAGCACGTAGATGTCAGCGCGGGCCTCGAGCACCCCGGAACCGAGGATGGCCTTGGTCAGCTCCTCGACATAGAGCGGCACGCCGTCGGCCTTGGCGACGATATGATCGACCACCTCGCCGGGCAGCGACCTGCCGCCGGCCAGATGACCGACCATCGTCTCGACCTCCGGCCGCTCCAGGCGGTTGAGCGTGATCGGCGTCATGTGCGAGCGTTGCGGCCAGAGCGGCGTCAATTCCGGCCGATAGGTCGCAACGACCAGCAATGCCGTCGTCGGCGCCTGCTCGATCAGCATGCCCAGCGATTCCAATGTCGTCGGATCCGCCCAGTGCAGGTCCTCCCATGCCATCAGCGCCGGGGTTCGCTCGGCTGTTTCGATCAGCCAGGCAACGATTGCGTCGAGGGTCGCATCGCGCTGTTGCTGCGCCGTCATCGCAAGGCGCGGATAGCGGTCCTCCGGCGCCGGCACGGACATCAGGTCAGCGAATAACCTGACACTCTCGGAGAGGGGCAAGGTCCTGAAGCCGGCGAGCCCGGCTTCGAGCTTCGCCAGGTGCTGAGGTGCCATATCCTCCGGCTGCCAGCCGAAGACGCGCTTCAAATGTTCGACGATCGGATGAAAGGCGCTCGCCGTGCGAAACGGGGAACAGCGGATCGCCACCCAGATGTGGTCCTTGCCGGCCGCCTCCCGCAGCCCTTCCACCAGGCGGGACTTGCCGACCCCGGCTTCGCCCTGGATCAGCACGACCTGGCCGCGGCCGCGGCTACCGCCGTCCCAGGCCCGCAATAGCAGCCCCATCTCCTCCTGGCGCCTGACGAGGGGTGCCGAGCTCCCGGTCCGCGTCGCGGCAAACCGGCTCTCGACATCCCGCGCCGCCAAGACGCGCCAGGCGGGCACCGCCTCGGCGAACCCCTTCAGCTCATAGCCCCCCAGATCCTCAAGGTCGAAGTGATCGCCGAGCATCGCGCGCGTGGCTGCGCTGACCACGATCTGGTTCGGCAGCGCCAATGCCTGCAGACGGGCTGCGAGGTTCGGCGTCTCGCCGACGACCGCGGTTTCCGATGCCGTCCCTTCGCCGATCTGGTCGCCGACGATCACCGGCCCGGTGGCGATGCCGATCCGCACCGCGAGCTCGACCCCGGGCGGCCTCGGGACCGCGGCATTCAGCTCCGCCATCGCATCGACGATGTCGAGACCCGCCCGCACCGAGCGCTCGGCCTCGTCCTCATGGGCGCGCGGGTAGCCGAAATAGACCAGGATGCCGTCGCCCATGTATTTCGCGACAAAGCCGTCATAACGCCGGATCGCCGCGCTGCAGCGGGTCTGATACGAGGCGATCACATCGCGCAAATCTTCGGGGTCCATCGCGGTCGAGAGCGCGGTCGACCCCACCAGATCGCAAAACATCACGGTCAGCTGGCGGCGTTCGGCGTCCGATGGTGCGGCGATCACGGCCGAAACCGGCGCAGTAGCCGGCAAGTCGCGCTCGGCCGCAAGGGCGGTCGGCTTCTCAGCGTGCCGCAAGGCCGGGAATCGTTGCGGCAGCGCCATGGGCTCGGGTCGGGCCGCACGCCCATCGGCAGCCAAGACGAGGAACTCGCCGTCGAGGTCGGTCGCGATGTGCAATCCACTGATTAGCACGCGCCGGACGTCTTCGAGGGCATCGTCGTCGAGGCCGAAACTTCGCTTTATCCGGCGATAGGAGACGCTGCCCTCGGTGACGAGGCGCCAGACCACCTCCTTCAGGACCTGCTCAAAGTCCACGCTTCCGCGTGCGCCGTGACAAGGCGGCGCTTATCCAGCGGGTGCAAGCCCCGCCCGGCGACCGCTCCAGCCGGAAGCAACCGGAGCAGGCATGGAGGAGACGAAATGTCTGAAGCCTTCGGGTAACGGTCACGACTTTGG
>DATEQL010000500.1:0-8940 GCA_035272665.1 Allostellaceae bacterium | reverse complement strand
TCTGTTGTCGGAATGCAACACGATCTTTGCCTTCCGTATGACCAGCCAGGAGGATCAGGATATCGTGCGCAGCGCTCTACCCGAGGCCTCCCACGGTCTGATGAATTTCTTGCCGGCCCTGCGTAACGGCGAAGCGATCGCCGTTGGTGAAGGCGTGACGATGCCGATGCGGATATGCTTTGACCCGTTGCCGGAAGGCCGCCGCCCAAAGAGCGCTACAGCGTCCTTCTCGAGGGCGTGGTCGAAAGAGAGCGACGACTCGCAGATCGAGCAGACCGTCGAGCGTTGGCGCCGAGGCATGCGACATGCGACAGCATAGCTGGTCCCACTCATCACCGGATAGAGTGGCGGCGGTCGATCTACCCCGGTCGGTCTTGCGCCGGCGAGCCTTTCGTCACATATCCTCGGTGCGTTCCCGCCAACCCGCGACGGCAGGCTATGACCCAGGAAACCAGAAGCTTCCAGGCGGAAGTCAGCCGCCTACTTGATATTGTCGCGCACTCGCTTTACAGCGAAAAGGAGATCTTTCTTCGCGAGCTGATCTCGAACGCCTCGGATGCGTGCGACCGATTGCGCTACGCCGCTCTGACCGAGCCGGCACTGGCCGAAGCCGACAGCAGCTACCGTGTCGTCCTGATCCCAGACAAGTCGGCCCGCACCTTGACCGTGGCCGATAACGGCATCGGCATGAACCGAGCGGAGCTGATCGAGAATCTCGGAACCATCGCCCGGTCGGGCACCGCCGCCTTCGTCAACCAGCTGTCGGGCGACGCACGCAAGGATATGAGCCTGATCGGGCAATTCGGCGTCGGTTTCTACTCGGCTTTCATGGTCGCCGACAAGGTCGAGGTGAAGAGCCGGAAGGCCGGCGAGAGCGAAGGTTGGCTTTGGGTTTCCGACGGCAAGGGCGAGTTTACGATCGAGCCTCTGCACGAGGCTGAGCGGGGCGCCACGATTGTCGTGTACCTGCGCGAGGGCGAGGAGGAGTATCTAGAGCCGGCGCGGTTGCGCAGGATCGTCAATACCTATTCCGACCATATCGGATTGCCGATCGTGCTCAAAGACGCCGGCAAGGAGGAGACGATCAACACGGCCTCGGCCCTATGGACCCGCCCGAAATCAGAAATCACCCAAGAGCAGTACAACGAGTTCTATCATCACGTCGGTCACAGCTTCGATGATCCGTGGCTTACCTTGCACAACAAAGCGGAAGGGGTTCTCGAATACACGAGCCTTCTCTTCGTGCCATCGGCGAAGCCATTCGATCTGTTCGATCCAGAACGGAAGAGCCGGGTCAAGCTCTATGTCCGGCGGGTGTTCATCACCGATGAGAGCACCAATCTCCTACCTGCGTACATGCGCTTCCTGCGCGGTATCGTCGATAGCGAGGACCTGCCCCTCAACATAAGTCGCGAGATGCTGCAATCGAACCCGATAGTGGCGCGCATCCGCCAACAGCTGGCCAAGCGAATATTGATGGAACTTGGCAAGAAGGCGAGCGATTCGCCCGAGGAATATACCAAATTCTGGGATAATTTCGGAGCGGTTCTGAAGGAAGGTCTCTATGAGGACCGCGAGCAGCGTGACGAGCTGCTCGCGCTGGTTCGCTTCCGCTCGACCCGGGACGGACTGGTCTCGCTCGACGAATATGTGGCCGCAATGAGACCGGGACAGGCGGCAATCTACACGATCACCGGCGACAGTCTCGAAGTCATCAAAAGGAGCCCGCAGCTCGAAGGCTTTCGCGCCCGACGCGTCGAGGTGCTGCTGATGACCGACCCGATAGATGAGTTCTGGGTGCCGGCGATCGGCACTTACAAGGAGAAGCCGTTCAAGTCCGCGACCCGCGGCGGTGTCGACCTCGACAAAATCACCCCGCCCGAAGAGCAGGAAGACGAGAAGCCCGAATCGCCAGCCAAGCTCGCCAGTCTGATCGCGATCTTCAAGCTCGCTCTCGGCGATGCCGTCAAGGACGTACGCAGCTCCGACCGCCTGACCGACAGCGCGGTTTGCCTCGTCGCCGACGAGGGTGACATGGACATGCATTTCGAGCGGCTGTTGAAACAACATCGTCAGCTCGACACGATGTCTAAACGGATCCTCGAGCTGAACCCGCGCCATAAGCTGATCGAGCGCCTTTCCGGGATGGTCGGCGAGACCGGAGCCTCAGATGAGCTTTCGGAATTTGCCTGGCTCCTACTCGATCAGGCGCGGATCGTCGAAGGCGAGCAGCTGCCCGATGCCGCGGCTTTCGCGCGCCGTCTTTCGACCTTGCTCGAGCGCGGGTTACCGGCGGCGGCTTAACGACGGAGAACCCAAGCATCTCCTTGCGGGCACGGCAGTCAACAGCAGTCCGGGTCCGGGGGGGCACGGTTGACGTGCCGGGGGCTACCGCGTGTGCACCGGCTAAAATTCGGGGTCTTGCCGCGCCGGATGGCTGCAACCGACTGGCGTATTACGCGCGCTAGAAGCGCGCCTCAGTGATGATCGCGAGATCGAGAGACATTCGGGCAAAGCGGTGCCCAACGACCGTGATGTCACGATACCGGGCGCTCTCCTCTCCCGCAGTCGGCATGCTGTAACCCCACTCTAGTTTCGGGAGGGGGATTTGGGCAGGGTTACACCGAATTAATGCGGGTGAAAGACGCCTGTTACCTTCCCGAGCCAATTGTTGGTCCGCTCAACGCCACTTCGACGGCTTCGAGCTCGCGTTCCACAGGAGGACCAATTGGCAGAATTCAAAAATGACCGCACACCGCACCCCTGGCTGAACAGAAAGCGCGCTGCGGCGCTTGGCTTCGGGCTCGGGGCGACACTTGCGCTATCACCGTTCGTTTGGGCAGAAAATCCGCCGATCTCGGACAACCCGTCGCAAGCGGCGCCCGCGGTGCCGCAGACGATGACGTCACCGGTTGCCTTGATCCAGCAACAGAGTTTCGCACCGCTGGTTAAAAAGGTGTCACCCGCAGTGGTGAACATATCCGTTTCGCAGAAGGCTGATGCGGACGCAATGGTTGACGAACCCGAATTGACCCCGTCTCCGGGCTTTCCAAACTCTCCTTTTGACGAATTTCTGCGCCGCTTCTTCGAACAGCAAAGCCCCGGCGGCGAGCGACGTCTGTTTCCGCAGAACCCGGGAAATCAAGGTAGGCGCATCGCTCTCGGTTCCGGCTTCATCATCGATCCGTCCGGTTACGTGGTAACAAATAGCCACGTCGTCGGCGACGCCGGCAAGGTCGAAGTGACGCTCCAGGACAATAGCAAATACTCAGGGAAGATTGTTGGACGCGACCCCAAAACCGACATCGCAGTGCTCAAGATCAAGGCCGACAAACCTCTACCATATGTAACGTTCGGCGACAGCAGCGCGGCTCAGGTCGGAGACTGGGTAATGGCGGTCGGCAACCCGTTTGGGCTCGGCGGGACAGTGACCACAGGGATCATTTCAGCTCGCGGACGTGACATCCACTCCGGTCCGTTCGATGACTTCCTTCAGATCGACGCACCGATCAACCGCGGCAATTCCGGCGGCCCGACCTTCAATCTCGAGGGCCAGGTGATCGGCATCAACACGGCGATCTATTCGCCGAATGGTGGCAGCGTCGGCATAGGCTTTGCCGTACCGTCTAACGTCGCCAAGACGATTGCGGCCCAGCTGGAAGAGCACGGCAAGGTCAGCCGTGGCTGGCTCGGGGTGCAGATCCAGGAGGTAACGCCCGCGATCGCGGCGAGCGTCGGCCTGCACGGCGAGCAGGGCGCGCTCGTGGCCGTCGTTACCCCGGACAGCCCGGGTGCAAAGGCCGGCCTCAAGCAAGGCGATGTGATTCTGTCCTTTGGCGGCAACGAAGTGAGTCACCTGCGCGACCTCCCGCGATTGGTCGCCGAAGCCGCACCCGACACACATACGACCTTGACCGTATGGCGCAACGGCCAGACGATCCAATTGCAGGCAACGGTCGGGGATCTTGCCAACAACGAGCAGGTCGCCTCGGCGACTGGTGGAGAGGAGGAGCAACCGGCACGAGCGGAAGCACTGGGTATGCACTTCTCCCCACTGACGAGCCAGCTTCGGCGCGAACTGCACGTGGCCAAAGATGTGCACGGAGTGGTGGTCACGCGGGTCGACAGCGGCAGTGCGGCCGATGACGTTGGCATGAGTGAGGGCGATATCCTGGTTGCAGTCGATCAGCAGCCTATCGATACCCCACAGGAGGCGGCGAAGAAGTTAGAGGAGGTCGCCACCTCGCCCAAGAAAAGCGCTCTTCTGCTATTGAACCGTCATGGCGTCACGCAATATGTCGGCTTGAGCCTTGGCGGAGATCGGGGATAAGCCCAGACTGATTGGTCAGCCCCCCGGTGACACCGGGGGGCTGACGCTTCTTCGGCGACCGGTTCAGCGCTGCCGCCAAGCCGGTTCCAGTTGGCCGGTGTTGTTGCGAGACGGCAGCGGTATCCGCGCCTCGAGACGCTCCAGCTCGATCCGCGTACGTGCACCAGCCCGCAGCAGCCGGTCTGTCGCCTCCCGCAGCCCGGCGCGGCTTTCTGGCGTATCACGGGTGAGGGCGGCATCGAAGGCTGCGAGAAATGCTGTAATGTCGCTTTCGACCCGCTCACGCAACGCCTGATCGATGAATGCGCTGCCGTCCTTAGTGATTTGTGGCTGAGAGACCATCCGGGGAGGCTCGCCGTTACCGGCGGGCGGGTGATAGTCCGCCCCTTGCCGACCCGGGTAGCCAAGACTTTGCTGGCCTCCAGCGGCACGCGCGGTATTCCGCTCGCCGGAAATGTTGGCACTGTGCGCACTGTGAGGTTGCGACTCAGGTCCGGCGGGCGTGTCGTTCTCGTGGGAAAGCTGCAAATGTAGAGTACGCCGCGACTCGCTATTCTGAGACGGCACTCCTGCTGGATCAGACGGCTGCGGCGAGTTGCCGTTCTCCTCGTTTGCGTTCTCGTGTCCCGAACGGTAGCCCTCGACCAGCTGCTCGCCTTCCTGCAATGAAGGATCGCTTTGTAGACGAGACAGCCGTCTCTCAAGCTGCGGTTCCTCAGAGGCAAATCCCTCGGTTCGATGCGGATTGTCTAGCGTAAGGCCGGCACGTGTATCATCGGTAATTTCCTCGCCTGGCGGGGGTTCCCGAATAGGCGTCTCGGACGCGTGGCCCTTGACTAATTGCGGTTCTGATGAAACATGCGTGCTCGGTGTTCCGGCCGCCGAAGGGGCTGCACGCGTGCGGTTCCGGCTGACAATATAACTGATCGCGGGAGGCGAGCAGTCATACGTCCGCGCGATGCTCGCCAGCGTTTCGCCGGCCCCATACCGTGCCATAATCAATGGCCAATCCTGTTGGGGTATTTTCCCTCTTTTACTTGATCGCTCCATTCCACGGCCCTTCGGCTGCAACTTGGTGTGGCGGCCTTTGCTTGCCCAGCTCGCAAATCAAATGCGAGACCGAGATGGATTTCCGCCGAACACACAGGAAAAAATCGATGGCTAGAGCGACGATTCAGCCAGGCAATTCAACCTAGCCCTACCGGGAGCACCGCAACCCGAGCCCAACTTCACATAAGATATAATAGCGGTCGTCGAGTCGACAGTGAAGGGGGTTTATTCGTTCCATCTCGCTTTTAAATCGCGGGTTCACCCGCAAGCGCGGTCAGATTCGCACGATTTTTCCTGGGTTCATGATGTTGTCCGGATCGAGTGCCTTCTTAATCGTGCGCATCACGCTGACTGCCTCGCCATGCTCGGCGATCAGGAACTCCATCTTGCCATATCCGACACCGTGTTCGCCGGTGCTCGTCCCCTCCATCGCGAGTGCGCGTGCCACCATCTTATCGTTGAGACGGCTCGCCTCGACGATCTCCTCCGGCCGTTCCGGATCGATCATGAACACGAGATGAAAGTTGCCGTCACCGACATGACCGACCAGAGCAGTCGGTACCGGTGAAGCCGCGAGATCCCGCTTGGTCTCGCTAATGCATTCGGCAAGCCGCGAGATCGGCACGCAAACGTCGGTCGCCCAGCCCTTCGAACCCGGCCGGAGCGCCAGCGCGGCGTAGTAGGCGTCGTGGCGTGCCTGCCAGAGCTTCGAGCGAGCCTCGGATGTCGTCGCCCAGCGGAAATCACCGCCGCCATGTTCACCGGCGATAGCTTTCACCGTCTCGGCCTGTTCGGCTACCCCGGTCGCCGTGCCGTGAAACTCGAAAAAAAGCGTCGGGGCCACCTTGTTATCGAGCTTCGAATACTTGTTAATCGCAGCAATCTGCGATTCGTCGAGCAGTTCGATCCGGGCGACGGGTACGCCGTTCTGGATCGTTAGGATAACCGTATTGACGGCATCCTCGATTGTCGGGAAGCCGCATACCGCAGCCGAAATCGCTTCCGGGATGCCGTAAAGCCTCACTGTCAGCTCAGTAATGATGCCGAGCGTGCCCTCCGAGCCGATGAAAAGGCGGGTCAAATCGTATCCGGCCGCCGATTTGCGAGCCCGACGTGCAGTTCGGATGACGCGGCCGTCAGCAAGCACCACGGTCAGTGCTAGCACATTCTCGCGCATCGTTCCGTAGCGTACCGCGTTGGTGCCAGAGGCGCGCGTCGCAGCCATGCCACCGAGCGAAGCGTCGGCGCCAGGATCGATCGGGAAAAACAGGCCGGTATCGCGTAAATACTCGTTGAGCTGCTTGCGTGTGACCCCGGCTTCGACAACGGCGTCAAGATCTTCGACGTTGACGCGGAGAATCCGGTCCATCCCCGACAAGTCGACACAGATGCCGCCGGCGAGTGCAGCAACATGACCTTCGAGCGAGGTACCCGCGCCGAACGCGATGACGGGCGTCGTGTGATCTGCGCAAAGCTTTACGATCGCGGCGACTTCACCAGTGTTACGAGCGAAGACGACTGCGTCCGGAGCACACGGCGCATGGTAGGACTCGTCTTTGCCATGCTGGGCGCAAACTACCGTCGAGGTGGAGAGGCGGTCGCCGAGGAGCTCGGCTAGCGCGGCGAGCAGGGATTTGTCGAGAGCCTTACGACTAAGGGTGGGTGCAGGCATAGAGCGGCCGAGCAATGAGGGGTGAACAACGAAGCGAAGCATTTACTCCCCATGCGCCGCCGCGGCAACGAGAACACACACCTTCCCGGTCGGTTGGCAGCCGAATATGGGGCAGTTTCGTTGCCTTTTCTCGGTTCGGCTGCGTCCCATCATTGAGCAACCCGAGAGGAACCACTACGTTTCCGAGGTTCCGGCGGCGGGTTGGGAGGTCGCGATGGCGCTGGCGGCGGTCACGCTCGACGACAAGTACGTTCTCGACGAGGGGCGGATTTACCTCACGGGCACGCAGGCGCTGGTGCGCCTACCGATGATACAGCGCCAGCGCGACACCGCTGCCGGGCTGAATACCGGCTGCTTCATCTCGGGCTATCGCGGCTCGCCTTTGGGCGGATTAGATCAGGCCCTCTGGGGTGCGCGCCGTTTTCTTGAGAAGAACCACATTCAATTCCAACCGGCGATCAACGAGGAGCTCGGCGCGACGGCGGTATGGGGAAGCCAGCAGATCAATCTGTTTCCCGGCTCTCGATACGACGGCGTATTTGCGTTGTGGTACGCTAAGGGACCGGGCGTCGACCGTAGCGGCGACGCTCTCAAGCACGGCAACGCCGCCGGCTCGGCGCCTCATGGCGGAGTGTTGCTCCTCGCGGGCGACGATCACACTTGCAAATCCTCGACGCTGCCGCATCAGTCGGAATACGCGTTCATGGACGCCTGCATTCCGATATTGAACCCGTCGGGGGTGCAGGAATTGCTCGATCTCGGCCTCTATGGCTGGGCAATGTCGCGCTATTCTGGTTGTTGGATTGCTTTCAAGACGATCGCGGAGACCGTCGACAGCTCGGCCTCGGTCGAAGTCGGGCCGGAGCGGATCGAGATCGTGCAGCCTGATGATTTCGAGATGCCGGCCAGTGGGCTGAACATCCGCTGGCCGGATCAGCCCCTCGATCAGGAATACCGGCTTCACAAATACAAGCTGTACGCCGCCCTTGCCTTCGCCCGCGCAAACCGGCTTGACCGGATCGTGATCGACAGTTCGCGTCCGCGTTTCGGCATCGTCACGACCGGTAAATCATACCTCGACGTGCGCCAGGCGTTGGACGATCTCGGGATCGACGACGCGCACGCCGCCGACATCGGCATGCGCCTCTACAAGGTGGCGATGTCTTGGCCGCTCGAACGCGAGGGCATTCGGCACTTCGCCGAGGGGCTCGAAGAGATCCTCGTCGTAGAAGAAAAGCGCGCAGTCATAGAGAACCAGTTCAAAGAACAGCTTTACAATTGGCGTGAAGACGTGCGCCCACGGGTCATCGGTAAATTCGATGAGAACCGCAACTGGATCCTACCGTCGAACGGCGAGTTGACCCCGGCTCAGATCGCGCGGGTAATAGCTGATCGCATCGGTCGATTCCATTCCTCGCCGCGCATTGCCGAGCGGCTCGCTTTTCTTGAAGCCACGGAACGCCAACTCGGCGCCAATGTCGTGCCTTTTTACCGCTCGCCCTATTTTTGCTCGGGCTGCCCGCATAATACCTCGACCAAGGTCCCTGAGGGCAGCCGCGCGCTCGCCGGTATCGGTTGCCATTATTTGGCTCAGTTCATGGACCGATCGACTGCGACCTTTACCCAGATGGGTGGCGAGGGGGCACCGTGGATCGGTCAGGCGCCGTTCACCGAAACCCGGCACGTCTTCGCCAATCTCGGCGACGGCACGTACACCCACTCGGGCGTGCTGGCGATTCGTGCGGCAGTCGCCGCCAAGGTCAACATGACCTACAAGCTTCTCTTCAACGATGCCGTAGCGATGACCGGCGGTCAACCGATCGACGGCGGCTTGACCGTGCCGGTGCTGACCCGACAGCTCGCTGCCGAAGGGGTGCAGCGCATCATC